>JBBPYI010000222.1:0-13360 GCA_038200075.1 Mycobacteriales bacterium | reverse complement strand
GGCGAGGCGTGGATGCACAACCGGGTCCGGATGATCGTCGGGTCCTTCCTCACCAAGGACCTGCACCTGTGGTGGCGCCGCGGAGCAAGCCACTTCATGCAGCACCTGCGTGACGGGGACCTCGCCAGCAACCAGCACGGCTGGCAGTGGGTCGCCGGCACCGGCACCGATGCCTCGCCGTACTTCCGGGTCTTCAACCCGGTCAAGCAGGGGCGCGACTACGACCCGGACGGCGACTACGTCCGGCGCTGGGTGCCCGAGCTGCGGGGGGTCGCCGGCAAGGCGGTGCACGAGCCGTGGCTGCTGCCCGGCGGTCCGCCGGAGGGCTATCCGGCGCCGATCGTGGACCACGCCGAGGAGCGCGCCGAGACGCTGCGCCGCTACGGCGTGGTCAAGGACGCCCGCTGATCAGCACAGGTGGTTCACGTCGTACGCCTGACCGCTTTGCCGCGGCTGCACCTGCACCATGACGGCGGGCCCGCCGGTGGGGCTGACGTCCTTGGCGCACATCGCGCCGGCGCCTTCGCCGTCGGCGGCACGGAAGACCCAGTTCTGCGTCCGCAGCAGCCGGTAGCTGCCCATGATGGCGACCCAGTCGTTGCTGGTGCTGTCCTTGCGGTCGCTGTAGACGCCGACCCGGTAGCCGGCGTCGCGCAGGGCCAGGACTGCCCCGACGTAGACCGCGCGGTTGATCGCGACGGCGCCGGCGTAGCCGGTCTGCCAGAACGGCCCGTTGGCGTACGGCCCCTCGACGTCCATCCACAGCATCGGCTTGCCGCCGGACGGGGTGCTGCGCAGGCGAGCCAGGGCGTACGACGCGACCTTCTGGCCGTACTGCGTCGCGCAGGCGCTGGTCGGCTGGCCGCTGCCGCAGACCTGCGCCCAGACGCGACCACCCGCGGTGTCGCGGGCGCCCGGGGCATCGAGGTTGAGGTAGACCGACGGCTCACCGGGCAGCGAGGAGGCCCACGCCCACTGCGCCGCGAAGCACTCGTTGTCGGTGAACGGCCCGCTGCGCGTGAGCCCGATGACGGCGAACGCGCCCCCGCTGGGCAGGTTGCTGGCGGCCGAGCCACGGCTGGTGCACTGCGGCCAGCTGATGTCCCAGCCGTCGCCGGTCGGGGCGTACCAGCCGGCGAGGTCGACGATCAGGTCCACCGTCCCGCTGCTGTTGAACAGGCGCACGGCGCCGTCACGCCCGACCGAGACGACGACGGCGTTCGGGACCGTCTGGCCGCGCACGACATTGAGGTTGCTCGCCAGCGGCGGGCCGGCACTGCCGGCGGGGTAGACGCGGGTGTCGCTGGTGGCGCTCGGGGCCACCGCGGTCACGTTCAGCACGACCGCCGAGGCTGGGCCCGGTACGACGCCGTCGCCGGCGACCTGCACGTCCAGCGTCCCGCCCGGCCCGACCCGGGAGCTGCCCGCGGACCGGGTGTCGACCAGGCGGACCGGGTCGACCGGGTGGAAGGCTGCGCCGCTGTCGCCCGCGACGTACCAGCCGGCGAGGTCGGCGACCAGGTGGACCGCACCGGCCTCGTTGCGCAACGTGACGCTGGACAGCTCGCCGACCGCGACGACCACCAGGTTGGGGACGGTGCGGCCGCGGGTGGTGTTGAGGTTGCTCACCACCGGCGGGGCGGCTCCGGCCCGAGTCGGGTAGACCCGCACGTCGGTGGCATCGGTGGGAGCGGTGGCGGTGACGTTCAGGACGACGGCGGTCGCGCCGTCAGGCACCCCTGAGGCCCCGCCGTCGCGGGTCGCCCGTACGTCCAGCAGGCGTTCCTGACCCGGACCGACCGGGGCGGTCTCGCGGGTGTCGAGCAGGCGGACCGGTGCGCGCGGGACGTAGGTCGAGCCGGTCGTGGTCGAGCCGGGGGCCGTGGTGTAGCCCGACAGGTCGGCGATCAGGTGCACCTGGCCGGACTGGTTGCGCAGCCGGACCCGACCGTCTCGGCCGACCTTGACGGTGACCAGGTTGGCGACCGTGACACCGCGGGAGACGTTGAGGCTGCTGACCGTCGGCACCGTCGCGGCGCCGGACGGGGTCGGGTAGACGCGGACGTCGGTGGCGCCGCTCGCCCCGGTCGCGGTCACGTTGAGCACGACCGCCGTGGCGCCCGACGGCACCCGGATCCCGTCGGCCACGAGCAGGTCGAAGGTCTCGGCCGGACCGAGCCGGGTCACGAGCCCACCCGTCCCGTCGCGGCTGTCGAGCAACCGCTGCGGGTCCAGCGGCACGAACAGCGACTGGCCCGCCGTCGGCGTCGCGGCCTCGGCCGGCGCAGTGGCCAGCCCGGGCAGTCCAGCAGCGGCTAACAACAGGGCCGCGGCGACGGCGAAGCGCTTCACCGTTCAAACGTACCGATGCGGGTGGCATCGCGGGCGTCGTAGGCGCGGAAACCCTTGGCGGTGGCGGCGACGGCGGCGATCACCCCGACGACCACGACTCCGCCGACGACCGAGGCCCCCTGCAGCCCGACGAGCTCGGCGCCGCCGCCGGCCCGGGCGTCTCCCAGGCGCGGTCCGCCGGCGACCACGACGATGAAGACCCCGCCGAGCCGCCCCCGCATCTCATCCGGTGTGGCGGCCTGCAGGATCGCGGTGCGGAAGACGGCCGACACCATGTCGGCGGTGCCCGCCGCGGCCAGGCACAGCAGCCCGACCCACAGCACGTCGGTCGCTCCGAACAGCGTGATCGACAGCCCCCAGACGGCGATCGCGACCAGCACCGCGACGCCGTGGCGGTGGACCCGGGCGAACCAGCCGGAGAACAGCACCCCCACGAGCGCGCCGGCGGCCAGCGAGCTGTAGAGCAGCCCGGCCGTCTGCGGTCCGCCGCCGTAGACCTCTGCCGCCAGCGCCGGGAACAGTGCCCGGGGCATGGCGAAGACCATGGCGACGAGGTCGACGACGAAGGTCATGAGCAGCACCTGCCGGGTCCGCAGGAACGCGAATCCCTCGAGCACGCTGGCGAGTCCGGCCTTGCGTCCGCCGCCCTGCGGACGCATCGCCGGCAGCCCGGCAACCGCGGCCAGGGCGACGAGAAAGCTCGCGGCGTCCAGGCCGTACGCCGCCTGGTAGCCGAAGCCCGCCACCAGCACGCCGGCCAGCAGCGGTCCGACGGTGACGGCGAGGTTGAACTCCACCAGCTTGAGCGCGTTGGCTGCCGGCAGCAGATGGACGGGCAGCAGCCGCGGTACGAAGGTCGAGCGGGCCGGGGAGTCGATCGCGAACAGTCCCGACTGAGCGGCGACGACGGCGTAGAGCAGGGCGGTGCTCTGGGACCCGGCGAGGGCCTGCGCGACCAGCACCATAGCCAGCAGCAGGTTGCCGGTGCTGCAGACCAGGACCAGACGGCGCCGGTCGACCGCATCGGCGATGGCGCCGCCGTACAGCCCGAAGACGATCAGCGGCAGCAGCCCGGCGATACCGACCAGCCCCACCGCGGCGGCCGAGCCGGTCTGGGCGTAGACCTGCAGCGGCACGGCGACGGCAGTGACCTGGGTGCCGATGACCGACACGCTCTCGCCGAGGATGAGCCGCCGGAAGGCCTTGGACTGCCGGAGCGGCGTGAGGTCCAGGGTGGCGCTGCGCAGCCGAGCGGCGACCGTCACGGGTGCCAGCTCATGGGTGCCAGCTCATGGGTGCCAGCTCATGGATGCCAGCTCATGGGGACAGCCGTTCGACGGCGCCGGTGTCGAGCCGGTAGCGCAGCCGGTCATGCAGCCGACTCGGCCGGCCCTGCCAGAACTCCACCGCCGTCGGCACGACGCGCAGCCCGCCCCAGAAGTCGGGCACGGGCACGGAGGCCCCGGCGAAGCGCTCCTCGAGCTCGGCCTGCCGCTGCTCGAGCACCTCCCGGCCGGCGATCGCCGCGCTCTGGTGCGACACCCATGCGCCGACCTGCGAGCTGCGAGGACGCGAGCGGAAGTAGTCCTGCGTCTCGACCCGGTCGACCTGCTCGACCCGTCCCTCGACGACGACCTGCCGCTCCAGCTCGACCCACGAGAACAGCAGCGCGGCGTGCGGATTGGCCAGCGCTTCAGTGGCCTTGCGGGAGGTGAGGTTGGTGAAGACGACCAGCCCACGGTCGTCGTACGCCTTGAGCAGCACCGTGCGCGCACTCGGCACGCCCGCGGGGCTCGCGGGAGCCAGCACGACGGCGTTGGGCTCGACCAGACCTCGAGCCTGGGCGAACCACCGGTCGAACTGCTCCACCCAGGTCGGGGCCAGATCGGCCTCGGCCAAGCCGTGGCGGGCGTAGTCCCGCCGCAGCTGCGCCAGTGCTTTTTCGCTCACCGGACGCAGGCTAGACGCGGGGGCGCGGGACCGCCCGCGGACGGGCACGGCAAGATGGGAGGCGACTGAGGGGACACCCCCCTCCATGACGAGGAGCCGCCACATGGCCGAGCAGACCGCGTTCAAGGCTGGACTGGAAGGCGTCGTCGCCTTCGAGTCAGAGATCGCCGAACCCGACAAGGAGGGTGGCGCGCTGCGCTACCGCGGGGTCGACATCGAGGACCTCGTCGGCAACGTCAGCTTCGGCAACGTCTGGGGCCTGCTCGTCGACGGCAAGTTCAACCCCGGTCTGCCGCCGGCCGAGCCGTTCCCGCTGCCGGTGCACTCCGGCGACATCCGCGTCGACGTGCAGTCCGCCATCGCCATGCTGGCCCCCGCGTGGGGTCTGCAGCAGATGCTCGACATCGGCGTCGACCAGATCCGCGACGACCTGGCGCGCACCTCGGTGATGACCATGGCCTTCGTGGCGCAGTCCGCCCGCGGGCTCGGCCGGCCGATGGTGCCGCAGAGCGAGGTCGACAAGGCCAAGACCATCGTCGAGCGCTTCATGATCCGCTGGAAGGGCGAGCCGGACCCGGCCCACACCAAGGCCGTCGACGCCTACTTCGTCTCCGCTGCCGAGCACGGCATGAACGCCTCGACCTTCACCGCCCGCGTCATCGCCTCGACCGGCGCCGACGCCGCGGCCTCCATCTCCGGAGCGATCGGTGCGCTGTCCGGCCCCCTGCACGGCGGTGCCCCGTCGCGCGTGCTGACGATGCTCGACGAGGTCGAGAAGTCCGGTGACCCGGTCAAGTACGTCAAGGGCCTGCTCGACAGGGGCGATCGGCTGATGGGCTTCGGGCACCGCGTCTACCGCGCCGAGGACCCGCGTGCCCGCGTGCTGCGGCGTACGGCCCAGGAGCTCGGGTCGCACCGCTACGAGGTCGCCGACGCCTTGGAGAAGGCCGCCATCGAAGAGCTGACCGCCCGCTATCCCGACCGTGCGCTGCGCACCAACGTCGAGTTCTGGTCGGCCGTCGTCTTGGACTTCGCCGAGGTGCCGGCCCACATGTTCACCTCGATGTTCACCTGCGCCCGCACCGCCGGGTGGAGCGCCCACATCCTGGAGCAGAAGAAGCTCAACAAGCTCATCCGCCCCTCGGCGAAGTACGTCGGTCCAGGCCCTCGGCCGGTCGCCGAGGTCGAGAGCGGCACGCTGCCCGCAGGGAACCAGGTCTGATGCAGATCCCCGCCGACCTCCTGCCGCAGGACGGCCGTTTCGGCTCCGGGCCGTCCAAGGTCCGCCCGGCCCAGCTCCAGGCGCTCACCGGCGTCGGGGCGGCCGTGCTCGGCACCTCGCACCGACAGGCGCCGGTCCGGCAGGTGGTCGGTCGGGTGAGAACCGGCCTGTCCGAGCTGTTCTCACTGCCGGACGGCTACGAGGTCGTGCTCGGCAACGGCGGCTCGACCTGCTTCTGGGACGTCGCGAGCTTCGACCTGGTCCGCGACCGGGCGCAGTTCCTCGTCTTCGGGGAGTTCGGCGGCAAGTTCGCCGAGTCGGTCTCGTCCGCGCCGTTCACCGGCGAGCAGGACGTCGTACGCGCCGATCCCGGCGATGCGCCGGACTGGAAGCCGGCCGCCGGTCTGGACGCCTACTGCACCCCCCACAACGAGACCTCTACAGGCGTCGCCCGGCCGGTGACCCGCCCGGTGGGCGCCGACTGCGACGCACTGCACCTGGTCGACGCCACCTCGGCCGCCGGCGGGCAGCCAGTCGACGTCAGCCAGACCGACGTCTACTACTTCGCCCCGCAGAAGTGCTTCGCCTCCGACGGCGGGCTGTGGTTTGCGTTGATGTCACCCGCCGCGCTCGAGCGGGTCGCCTCACTCAAGGACCGCTGGACGCCTCCGTTCCTGGACCTACAGACCGCCATCGACAACAGCCGGCTCGACCAGACCTACAACACCCCGGCTTTGGCCACGCTGCTGATGATGGCCGAGCAGGTCGACTGGATGAACGACCAGGGCGGTCTCGACTGGTGCGTCTCACGCACGGCCGACTCCTCCGAGCGCCTCTACACCTGGGCCGAGAAGTCCAGCTATGCAACTCCTTTCGTTACGGACACGACCTTGCGCTCGCAGGTGGTCGGCACGATCGACCTCGACGACAGCATCGACGCCGCGCAGGTCGCGAAGGTGCTGCGCGCCAACGGCGCCGTCGACACCGAGCCCTATCGCAAGCTGGGCCGCAACCAGCTGCGGATCGCGATGTTCCCTGCGGTCGAGCCGGCTGATGTGTCGGCGCTGACGGCCTGCGTCGACTACGTCGTCGGGGCACTGTCCTGACGCTCTTGCCATGACCGAGCCGCTTCCGCAGGCATGGGTGCCGCGCGTCCTCAACGTCGCGTTGGCGGCGATGTGCCTGCTGCTGCTCGGACCGATCGTCACGAACCTGGGCGGCAAACCGGTCTACGTGCAGGTGGCGCTGGTCATGGTGTCGTTGCCGTTCCTGCTGCTGACGGTGGCGTGCTTGGCCTCTGCTGCCCGACCCGGGTCCCTGGGGCGCACGCTGCGCCGGCGTCAGGCCAAGCGCGGCTCGAGATCCAGCGGCTCGTAGTAGTTCTCGGCTCCCTCGCGCTGCACGTCACTGAGCCAGTCGCCGTCGTAGTGCTCGGTCGGCCCCTGCGACGGGTCCACCAGCGACCAGGCCTGGCGGCGGTAGGTCCAGTTGTCGGGCTGCAGGCGGTGGCTCTCACGGAACCAGCGGATCGCGGCGTCGCTGCGACCGGTCGCGTGCAGATGCTCGCCGAGCGCGAAAGCCGCTGCTGCTTGGGCCTGTTCGAGCGGACGGGGCCGAGAGCGCTCCAGCACCTCCTGCGCTGACAGCACGAAGCGGCTCGCCGCGCCCTGCGCGACCCAGTCGCGCAGGGCCGCGACGTACGCCTCCGGGTCCAGTCGCATCCGGGCCAGGTGGGGCTGGACCATCCGCAGCCGCGACACCGCCTCTGCGGGCAACGACGCCACGACCGCCGGGTCGTCGAGGTCGATGTCGGCGAAGGTCGGCCGGGCGGGATAGGCCGTCTCCGGCGGCCGGACCACGACGCCCTGCTCGTCGATCCAGATGCCCGCCGGGACGTTCACGACCCCGAACAGCTCACCGAGCCGGTGGGAGCTGTCCACCACGACGGGGAAGTCCACGTCCGCCGCGAACCGGGCGGCGGCCTGCGCCCCGCCTGCATCCATCGCAACGCTGTACAGCTCGAACCCCTGCGGGGCGAGCTCAGTGCGCAGTGCCTGCCAGACCGGCAGGTCGAAGCGACAGCCTCACCAGCTGGCCCAGGCGGCGATGAGCACCTTCTTGCCGCGCAGGGCCGACAGCGGGAACGGCTCACCCGTCAGGGTCGGCAGGAGCAGATCGGGGGCTTGCGCGGTGGTCATGGCCCTGCCGCCACCCTGCGGCCCGAGCGACCACAGGCCGTGCTCGGCGTCGTGCAGCAGTGGCCGCCCCGTCCGCTCGGCGAAGGCCGGCAGGTCGACCCGGCCGTCCACCAGGCTGCCGGCCGGCAGCGGCACGCACTGCTCGCCGCGACAGGCTCCCTGGGCCTTGACCTCCCAGCCCGTCTCGCGGGCCAGCTCTGCGACAGGGACCCTGGGCGTGGTGGAGATCACCCCTGCAGGCTAGCGTCAGACCATGCAGCTGCCGGAGGGATGGGTGGTGGTCCTCAAGCGGGACTGCCCGACGTGTCTGCTCATCGAACCGGTGCTCCACCAGCTCGCCGACGCCGGGACGCTCACCGCCTACAGCCAGGACGACCCCGCCTTCCCTGCCGATCTGAAGGTCGTGGACGACCGCGAGCTCGAGATGTCCTGGCGGCTGCAGCTCGACACCGTGCCGACCCTGCTGCGGGTCGAGCAGGGCGTCGAGGTGGAGCGCGTCGTCGGCTGGCTGCGCACGTCCTGGGAGTCCCTGACCGGCGTCACGGGGCTCGGTCCGGATCTGCCGGACCACCGGCCGGGCTGCGGATCGAAGTCGGTCGAGTGGGGCGTCGAAGCCGAGCTCGACCGCCGCTACGGCGACGCGATCCTGGGCAGCCGGACGGTTGAGCTGGCCGACCTCGAGGACGAGGTCGAGGCGGCGTACGCCCGGGGCTGGACCGACGGACTGCCGGTGGTGCCCCCCACGGAGTCCCGGGTTCTCGCCATGCTGACCGGGACGACGCGGGCGCCATCAGAGGTCGTCGCGGTCGTCCCCCCGGATCTGGCCGAGTGCACGGTGGAGAAGGTCGCCATCAACGCGGTGCTGGCCGGCTGCCTGCCCGAGCACCTGCCGGTCGTGCTCGCCGCTGTCGAGGCCGCGTGCACCGATGCGTTCAACATCCACGGCCTGCTGGCCACGACCTTCCCTGCCGGGCCGGTCCTGGTGGTGAACGGCCCGATCGCGACAGCGCTGGGGATGAACGGTCGCGGAAACGCCCTGGGCCAGGGCAACCGCGCCAACGCGACGATCGGGCGCGCCGTGCAGCTGGTCGTGCGCAACGTCGGCGGCGGTCGCCCGGGCGGGGTCGACCGGGCCACCCAGGGACAGCCCGGCAAGTACACCGCCTGCTTCACCGAGGCCGAGGACGGCTCGCCCTTCGAGCCCCTCGCCGCCAGCCGGGGCGTACCCGGCAATGCCCTCACGCTGTTCGCCGGCAGCGGCTGGTGGCCGGTGGTCGACCAGCGTTCCCGCCATCCCGAGTCACTGGCGCGCAGCTTCGCAGCGTCGCTGCGCGGTGTCGCCCATCCCAAGCTGGCGATCGCCTTCGACGCCATGCTCGTCATCTGCCCCGAGCACGGGCGGGTGCTGCGCGAGGCGGGGTGGGACCGGGCCCGGCTGCTCACCGAGCTCGAGGAGCTGCTGACCGTCCCGGGCGGCGAGCTGGTCGAAGGGGCCGGCGGCATCGCCGAGGGCCTGCCGGCCGGTTTCGCCGACACGCCCATCCCGAAGTTCCGTCCCGGCGGGCTGCTGCTGGTGCACGCCGGCGGGGGCGCCGGCATGTTCTCGACCGTCATCCCCGGCTGGGTCAGTGGACCCGGCGGCAGCGAACCGACCACCGTCCCGATCCCGTAGGAGAAGCCGTGCGCGTGCTGATGGACCCCACCTCCGAGCTCGTCCCCGCAACCCGGACGCTCACCCCCCGACCGGCCTCGCTCGACGGCCTGACCGTCGGCCTGCTGGACATCTCCAAGGCCCGCGGCGACGTCCTGCTGGACCGGCTGCAGGAGCGGCTGGCGGCCGACGGCGTGACGGTCCGGCGCTACGCCAAGCCGACCTTCGCCAAGCCGGCGCCGGTCGACCTCCGGCATGAGATCGCCGTGCAGTGCGAGGTGGTCATCGAGGCGCTCGCCGATTGAGGCAGCTGCACGTCGTGCAGTGTGCACGACATCGCCGACCTCGAGGGCCGTGGCCTGATCGGGGTGTTTCTCGCCAGCAGCGAGTTCCGTGACGCCGCCGAAGCGCAGTCCGTCGCGCTCGGCCTGGCCGTGCCCTACGTCCTGGTGCCCCACCCGATCCAGGACCGCACCGACGAGGAGATGCAGGCACTGGCCGACGAGGCGTACGCCGCGGTCCTCGCCGCCGTGACCTCGCAGGGCGGCTAACGAAGCCCGAGCTGATGGACGTGCACGTGCGGTCGACGCCGGACGAGGTGCGGCTGCACCCGCAGATGCCGCACCCGCGTCATCACCACGGCCGCGACGATCCCCGTCAGGGCCACGACCGCGCCTCCGACCACGATGCTGCTGCGCGGACCGAAGGCCTCGGCGACCGCGCCGATGAGCGGTGCGCCCACCGGGGTGCCGCCGAGGAAGACCCGGATGTAGAGCGCCCTCACCCGGCCCCGCACGTGGGGGGCGGTGCCGAGCTGCACGATCGAGTTGGCGGTCGTGGTGAAGGTGAGGATCGCGATGCCGGTGGGGATGAGCAGCAGCGCCAGCAGCTCGAAGCTGGGCGCGAGGCCGACGGCGATCTCCAGCACCCCGAAGGCGACGGCGGCCAGGAACAGCGTGCGCTGGCGAGGGGCGCTTTTGCGCCGGGCACTGGTCAGCGCGCCGATCAGCGAGCCGACGGCGATCATCGCCGAGAGCAGGCCGTACGAGCTGGCTCCCCGCCCGAACACCTCCTTGGTGACCAGCGCCAGCGTGATCTGGAAGTTCAGCCCGAAGGTTCCGATCATGAAGACCATGGCGATCGGCACCATCAGGTCCGGGCGCGAGCGGACATAAATCAGCCCCTCGCGCAGCTGGCCCTTCGCCTTGGCGACGCGCCTGCTGGCGAACAGCTCGGCCGGACGCATCGCCCGCAGGCCCAGCAGCACCGCGACGTAGGACAGCGCGTTGGCCAGGAAGACCCAGCCGGTGCCGACGGCGGCGATGCCGACCCCGGCGAGCGCCGGGCCGATGATGCGCGCGGAGTTGAAGGTCGCGCTGTTAAGGCTGACGGCGTTGGGCAGATCGGCCGGGCCGACCATGTCGGACACGAACGCCTGCCGCACGGGGGTGTCGACGACGCTGGCCAGACCGAGCGCGAAGGCCAGCGCGAAGACGTGCCAGAGCGCGACCGCGCCGGTCAGGTCCAGCACGGCCAGCACGATTGCGAGCACACCCATGACGGCCTGCGCACCGATCAGCAGCCGCCGCTTGTCGTAGCGGTCGGCCAGCACCCCGCCGTACAGCCCGAAGATCAGGACGGGCAGGAACTGCAGACCGGTCGTGATGCCGAGCGCGACGCCGTTGTTGTCCGACAGCTCCAGCACGAGCCAGTCCTGGGCGACGCGCTGCGCCCAGGTCCCCGACAGCGACACCACCTGACCGGCCGCGAACAGGCGGTAGTTGCGGACCCGCAGGCTCCGGAAGGTGCTCACGAGCAGGCCAGCCGGTCGAGCACCGCGGCGGCCCTGTGCAGAATCGCGACGTCGTCGGGCTCCAGCCCGTCCAGCTGCCTGGCCAGCCAGACCTCGCGCCGACGCCGGTCCTCGCGCACCAGCGCCACCCCGGCGGGGCTGGCCGCCAGCAGGACCTGACGCCCGTCGGAGGAGTGCGGCGTACGCGTGAGCAGGCCCTGCTCCTCCAGCGAGGCGGTGAGACGGGTGAGGGAGGAGGGCGCGACGCGCTCCGCGGCCGCCAGCTCCCGCGGCGTCATGGCGCCGAGGCGCTCCAGGACCGACAGGGCCGACAGCTGCGAGAGCGTCAGCGAGGTGTCGGCGCGCTCAGCGCGCATCCGCCGGGCCAGTCGCATGACGGCAAGGCGCAGCGAGCTGGCGAGCTCGGTGTCAGCTGCAGGGGTCACACCGGGTGCAAGTCGTACGCATGGCTAACGATTCCCGCCCTACCGCACGAGCGCGTCCTCGATCGGGCCGATTGCGAAGTAGACGACGAACAGCACGGCGATGACGTACAGCAGCGGACTGACGGTGCGGCCCTTGCCCTGCGCGATCTTGAGCACCGCGTAGGAGACGAAGCCGGCGCCGATGCCGTTGGTGATCGAGTACGTGAACGGCATGACCACGATCGTGAGGAAGGCCGGGATGGCGATGGCGTAGTCGTCGAAGTCGATGTTGCGGATCTGGCTCAGCAGCAGGAAGCCGACGATGACCAGAGCCGGCGAGGCGGCCTCGAAGGGCACGATCGTCACCAGCGGGGTGACCAGCAGCGCGCCGAGGAACAGCACCCCGGTGACGACGCTGGCCAGCCCGGTGCGGGCGCCGTCGCCGACACCGGCGGCCGACTCGCTGTCGGTGGTGGCCGAGCTCGCGGACGCCGCTCCACCGGCGACCGCAGCCAGCGAGTCGACCAGCAGCACCCGGTCGGCCCCGGGCAGGGTGCCGTCGGGCTCCAGCAGGCCGGCCTCGGCGCCGACCCCGACGACGGTGCCCATCGTGTCGAAGAAGTCGGCGAGCATGAGCGTGAAGACGAGCAGCACAGCCGCGAGCACCCCGACCCGGGCGAAACCGCCGAACAGCGAGAAGTTCCCGACCAGCGACAGGTCCGGGATGCTGAAGACGTCACCGGGCACCCCGGGGACGTTCAGCGCCCAGCCGCGCGGGTTGTCCGGGCCGCCGGAGCCGATGTCGAAGACGGTCTCGGCGATGATCGCCAGCACCGTCGTGGACACGATGCCGAGCAGGATCGCGCCGCGGACGCGGCGGACGACGAGGATCGCGGTGAGCAGCAGGCCGACGACGAAGACGACCGTCGGCCAGCCCTGCAGCTCGCCGCCGGTGCCGAGCTGCACCGGCACCGGTCCGACATCGGTGCGGCGGACGAAGCCCGCGTCGACCAGGCCGATGAGCGCGATGAACAAGCCGATCCCGACGCTGATCGCGGTCTTGAGCTCAGGCGGGATCGCGTTGAAGATGGCGGTGCGCAGACCGACCAGGACGAGCACCAGGATGACCAGGCCCTCCAGCACGACCAGACCCATCGCGTCGGCCCAGCTCATCTGCGAGGCGATCGAGAAGGTGACGAAGGCGTTGAGCCCCAGTCCGGTTGCGAGCGCGAAGGGATAGCGCCCGACGACACCCATGAGGATCGTCATGACGGCTGCCACCAGCGCCGTCACCGCAGCCACCTGGGGGATGCCGAGCACCCGCCCGTCGACGTCCGGGACGGTGCCGATGATGAACGGGTTCAGCACCACGATGTAGGCCATCGTGAAGAACGTGGCCGCCCCGCCGCGTACCTCTTGTCGCACGTTGGAGCCGCGCGCGCTGATGGAGAAGTAGCGGTCGAGCCGGCCGCTGGGGCGCGTGTCGGTGGTCGTCATGCCGGGAGACTCCCAGACGGCAGCGGGCCGACGCCAGGGACCCGCCGTCCGTGATCGGGCCGACACCTCGGCGTAGCGTGCACGTCATGTCCTCCCGCCGAGCGCAGCGCCCCGACCCGGCGCCACTCGAGACCGATGACGTGCGGCTGGTCCTGGTCGGTACGGCCGGCTGGGCCATCGCTCTGGTGGTGCTCGCTGTCCTGCGGCTGGCGGGTGTCGGAGACGTGCAGGGCTGGTGGCTGGTGATGTGCGTCGCCGGCATCGCGCTCGGGC
>JBBPYI010000221.1:0-5536 GCA_038200075.1 Mycobacteriales bacterium | reverse complement strand
GTCGACGGCACCCGCAGATCCAGGGTGTTCCCGGGGCCCGTGTCGTTTCGATACAGGGCCCGATCGGCCGGGTCGAGCCAGTAGGTGCCCGCGTTGTCGATGCCGCGGTGCGACAGCGTCGGACCGCTCTCGTCCCCCTCCCCGCTGTGGTTGTAGACGACGTCGAGCAGCACCTCCAGACCTGCTTCGTGCAAGGCTCTGACCATCGCCTTGAACTCCCGGACGGGCGAGCCGGTCGAGGCGTAGGCGGCATGTGGGGCGAACCAGCCGACCGTGCTGTAGCCCCAGTAGTTGGTCAGCCCGCGGCGCAGCAGATGTGGCTCGCTAACGAAGGCCTGCACCGGGAGCAGCTCGACGGCGGTGACCCCGAGGTCGACCAGATGACGGATCGAGGCCGGGTGGGCGAGCCCGGCGTAGGTCCCGCGCAGCTGCTTCGGCACGCCCTCGTTGAGCTGGCTGAAGCCTTTGACGTGCAGCTCGTAGACGACGGTCTGCGGCCATGGCGTACGCGGTGACACGTCTGCGCCCCAGTCGAAGTCGTCGCGCACGACAACCGACCGCGGGACGTACGGCGCGCTGTCACGCTGGCCGAGCCGCCGCCCGAGCACCGCGTCGTCGAGTCGGAACTCGCCCTTGACCTGCCGGGCGTACGGATCGAGCAGCAGCTTGGTGGGGTCGTGCCGCAGCCCTGCGTGCGGGTCGTACGGACCGTCGACCCGGAAGCCGTAGCGCTGGCCGGGGCCGACGCCCGGCAGATAGCCGTGCCAGACCTGGCCGGTCTTGTCCTGCAGCCGGACCCGCCGTTCGGTGCCGTCCTCGGCGAACAGGCACACCTCGACGGCGTCGGCGCTGTCGCTGTGGACGGCGACGTTGGTGCCCGCGCCGTCCCACGTGGCACCGAGGGGGGCTGGGCGTCCGGGCCAGACGGGCGACGGCTCAGAGTGCGACATCGGAGCGGCGCTGGCGCGGCACCCTCGCGGCGCTTCGCCGCTCAGCGGGGATGAGGTCGGCCAACGTCGTCCCGGTCGGCAGCACCACGGTCTGCCCCCGCTTGCGTCGCTCGAGCATCGCGTGGACGACCAGCGCGTTGCGCAGCAGGGCCGAGAACTCCTCCGGCTCGGTCAGCAGCCAGCCGTGGCGGCCGCGTACGACCTCGTTGGGCAGGCTGCCCACGACGCGGGCCAGCGTGCCCTGAGCGACGATGCGGTCGTCGTCACCCCAGATCATGAGTACGGGAAGCCCTGCTTCGATGAGGGACTCGGCCTGCTCCGCCAGGGACGCCGTGAGTGCCACACGGGCGGTCAGCGCGAGGGTCAGTGGCTTGCGTACGAGGTTGGGGAGGAAGTCGCGGAGCATTCCCGGCGCCGAGCGGACGATGTCACGCGGGCTCAGCTCGCCGGCTGCCCGGGCTGCCCAGCGCACCCAGGAGGTATCGGTGAGTGCCCGCCCGGCGCCCGGAGCACCCCCCACGGAGTTGATGAGCGTCAGGGAGCGAACCCGCTCCGGCCGGTCGGAGGCCAGCTGGAGGGCGACCCCGCCGCCGAAGGAGTGGCCGGCGACGAAGACGGGGTGCTCGACCCCGAGCACATCGAGCAGCCGACCGACGCGGTGGGCGTACGCCGTGAGGTCGATGCCGCTCAGCGGCGGGCCGTCGCTGCCACCGAAGCCGGGCAGGCACGGCGCGATGACCCGTACCCCGGCGGCCGTCAGTCGGGTGATGCCCTCGGCGTAGCAGCGCGGCGACAGTCCCCAGCCATGCAGGAACAGCAGGATGTCGGCGTCCGGGTCGCCCGCCTCCATGACGCGCATGACGGCACCGTCGATCTCGACGTCCTGCCAGGTCGTCCGAGGCAGGGCTGGGCTGCGGGTCACGGCGGCTCCTGTCGTCAGGGGGTCGGGCTGTGCATCGGCGGGTCGGTCGTGTTGCCTGAGCGTTGCGGCTCAGGCGTGCGCGGGACCGGTCTCGACGTGCAGGGCGGCGTGCCGGTCGACGAGCACCTCGTGACCCGTCGCGGCCTGCGGTTCGCCGTGCGCGAGCACCAGATGCCCGAGCAGCTTCTCGTGGTCGCTGACCAGGTCACCCCAGGTCGAGACCAGGTCGACGGCTGCGACCAGGGCCTCCAGTCGCACCCGCAGGGGCAGCAGCAGCAGCTCGCGTTCCAGCACGGCGACGAGCTCCTCCGGGAGCAGCCGGCGCGGATCGTCCTCGGCGGGTTCCTCCCGCTCCAGCAGCTCCACCAGCTCGTCGAGCTCGGGGTCCTCGCTCAGCTCGTCCTCGGCGCCGAGCAGGTCCAGGTCGAGCTCGTCGTCGTCCTCCTCGGAGTAGCCGGCCTCGAGCTCGTCGAGCGACATCCCGGCCTCGGCGGCCCAGCGGCCCTCCTCCTCCAGGTCGACGTCGTCGGGCAGCGCGGCGAAGAAGGCGTCCTGCCAGCGCTCCAGCAGCTCGCGGACGGCATCGCATCGCTCCAGCACGCTGCCGACGTCGACGGTCGCCGCGTCCCCCGTCGGCGACATGAGCGATGCCTGCAGCGCGCGGGCTGCCCCCTCGGGGAGGTCGGCAAGCGGATCGGCGGAGGAGACGGTGTGCACCACGCCCCTGGAGTCCCTGAACACCTGCGCAGCCTAGGGTGCCCACACAGGCAGTCGGGACGAGCGGTGGAGGTCAGTCATGGGCGAGTGGGTGCGGCTCGAGGTCGAGGACGGCGTCGGCACGATGCGGCTGGACCGGCCGAAGATGAACGCCATCAACTCCCAGGTCATCGCCGAGCTGCGTGAGGCGGCCGAGCAGGCCCAGGCTCGTGACGACGTTCGCGCCGTTGTCCTCTACGGAGGCGAGCGAGTGTTCGCGGCCGGCGCCGACATCAAGGAGATGTCGTCCATGACCTACTCGCAGATGGCGGCCTGGGGCACAGTGCTGCAGGAGAGCTTCAAGGTGGTGGCGCGGCTGCCGCTGCCCGTGGTGGCGGCGGTCAACGGCTACGCCCTCGGCGGAGGCTTCGAGCTGGCGCTGTGCGCCGACTTCCGGGTGCTGGGGGAGCGCGCCAAGGTCGGCGTCCCGGAGATCCAGCTCGGCGTGATCCCGGGCGCGGGTGGCACCCAGCGGCTGACGCGTCTGGTCGGTCCGGCCAAGGCCAAGACCATGGTCTTCACCGGTCGGCACGTCCCGGCGCAGGAGGCGCTGGCCCTCGGCATCGCAGACCGGGTCGTCCCGGACGCCGACGTCTACGAGGCGGCCCGTGAGCTGGCTGGCTCCTTCGCCGCCGGCCCGGCGGTGGCCCTGGCCGCGGCCAAGCAGGCCATCGACGACGGCCTGGAGCTCCCCCTGGACGCGGGCCTGCGGCTGGAGTCGGCGTTGTTCGCGGGGCTGTTCGGCAGTGAGGACCAGCGCATCGGGATGGAGTCGTTCATGGACAACGGCCCGGGCAAGGCCACCTTCACCGGTCGCTGAGCGCTGCGTCGGAGGGTGACCTGCGCCACGCTCGACGGCGCGTGTACGCCTGATTACCGACGGGTAACACCGCGAAGACCGGGGCGAGGACCGCTCTCGAGTTGCACGGCGATACGGTGGCGGTCACCCTCGAACTCGTACCGCACGCGCGGGGTCCTTCCCGTGCCGCAGGTCCACTCAGATCATGGAGGTCGGCGCGCCACGTGAACATCGTCGTACTGGTCAAGCAGGTGCCTGACACCTGGGCGGAGCGCAAGCTCCAGGACAGCGACAAGACGCTCGATCGAGCCTCTGTCGACGTCGTCATGAACGAGATCGACGAGTACGCCGTCGAGGAGGCCCTCCGCATCAAGGAGGCCGGCGGTGGCGAGGTCACCATCCTCACCATGGGCCCGGAGCGGGCTGTGGAGACCATCCGCAAGGCGCTGTCGATGGGTGCTGACAAGGCTGTCCACCTCGTCGACGACGCACTGAAGGGCTCCGATGCCGTCCAGACGTCGTACGCCCTGGCCAAGGTCCTCGAGACGCTGGAGTACGACCTGGTTATCGCCGGGTCCGAGGCGACTGACTCCCGGATGTCGATCATGACCGCGCTGCTCGCCGAGCGCACCGGTCAGCCGCAGCTGTCGGGGGCCCGCAAGGTCACCGCCGACGGAGGCACGGTGCGCATCGAGCGCCAGACCGAGAACGGCTACGCCGTCGTTGAGGCCGCCACTCCGGCCCTGGTCTCTGTCGTCGAGAAGATCAACGAGCCGCGCTACCCCTCCTTCAAGGGGATCATGGCCGCCAAGAAGAAGCCGCTGACCACCCTGACGATCGCCGATGCCGGCATCGACGCCGGTCAGGTCGGACTGGCCAGCGCGCCGTCGCAGGTCTCATCGTTTGCCACCAAGCCGCCGCGTCAGGCGGGCGCAGTCGTCAAGGACGAGGGCGACGGCGGTCAGAAGATCGCCGAGTTCCTCGCGTCGCAGAAGTTCGTCTGAGAGGGCTGACACAACATGGCTGAGGTTCTGGTGCTCGTCGACCACGTCGACGGGGCCCCCAAGAAGGTCTCCTACGAGCTGTTGACGCTCGCCCGTGAGCTCGGTACGCCCTCGGCGGTCGTGCTCGGCAAGGGCGCCTCGGCGGCCGCCGAGAAGGTCGCGGCCTACGGCGCCGAAAAGGTCTACGTCTGTGAGGCCGAGGAGCTGGACGGCTTCCTCGTCGGCCCCAAGGCAGCCGTGCTGGCCCAGCTGGTCGGCGACAAGGCTCCGTCTGCGGTGCTGCTCCCGAGCAACGCCGAGGGCAAGGAGATCGCCGCCCGCCTGGCCGTCAAGACCGGCAGCGGCCTGGTCACCGACGCCGTCGGCGTCACCGCCGACCTGGTCGCCGAGCAGCCGATCTTCGGTGGCGCGGTGGTCGTGTCCTCCACCGTCGCCACCGGCACCCCGATCATCACGGTGCGCGCCAACTCCACGGCGCCCACCGAGGCTGCCGGCGCCGGCACCGTCGAGCAGGTAAGCGCGACCATCTCGGCCGCTGACACCGCTGCCAAGATCGTCGAGACGATCGTCGAGGACAAGGGCGGCCGCCCGGACCTCGGGGACGCCTCCATCGTCGTCTCCGGTGGTCGCGGGGTCGGTGCCGCCGAGGGCTTCGGCATCATCGAGCAGCTCGCCGACTCCCTCGGCGCGGCCGTCGGCGCCTCCCGTGCCGCGACCGACGCCGGGTGGTACCCGCACCAGAACCAGGTCGGCCAGACCGGCCGCACCGTGTCGCCGCAGCTCTACATCGCAGCGGGAATCTCCGGGGCCATCCAGCACCGCGCCGGCATGCAGACGAGCAAGACGATCGTGGCCATCAACAAGGACCCCGAGGCCCCGATCTTCGAGCTCGCCGACTACGGCCTGGTGGGCGACCTGTTCACAGTCGTGCCGGCTCTGACGGACGAGATCAAGAAGCGCAAGGGCTGACCAGCTCCGTACGCCCCGACGGCCCGGCCCCCGGCGCGCAGGGTGGCCGGGGCGGCGTGGTGGGAGGGCGGGAGGGCGTTCGAGACCCCCGGGAGGCGCGGGGCCTCCGCGCACCGCCGTCGGGCGACCGCGGGGG
>JBBPYI010000220.1:0-2324 GCA_038200075.1 Mycobacteriales bacterium | reverse complement strand
GGCCGGATCGAGCCCTGCTGGCCCTGCCGGTCGCGGCCTGGCTGTGCGTGGCCGACCGACTGGCCCTCGCCGACGGCATCTGGACTCTCGCCCCGACGAGCAGCACGGGCGTCATGGCGCTGGGTCTGCCGCTGGAGGAAGGCCTGTTCTTCCTGCTCACCGCTGTGCTGGTGAGCGATGGGCTGGTGCTCGCGACCGACGACCGGGCACTGACGCGCGTTCGGGCGCTGCTGCGGCGCGCCATGGTCAGCACACCTGCCAGAACGTTGTCGGCTGCACCGGGGTCGGCTGCACCGGGGTCGGCTGCACCGGGGCCGACGCGACCGGCGTCGATGACGGTCCGACGGTCCGGCTGAGCGCAGGCCCGACGTCATGGGCAGAGCGAGCGGCCTGGTGGCGGTCTGCGGCGACCCCGGCTGACACGGGCGGGACGCCTCGGCCGTACCGTCGCGGACATGGACGACTCCGAGCAGACCGCAGCGCACATCAAGGCCGCCGGCAGCGCCGCCTTCGGCAGCGAGGTCCACGGGCAGGCGGACAGGTGGGCCTCCGGCTACGGCTTCGAGACCCGGGCGATCCACGCCGGTCAGGATCCGGATCCCACGACCGGCGCGGTGGTCGTGCCGATCTACCAGACCAGCACCTACGTGCAGTCCGAGGTCGGGGTGCACCAGGGCTACGAGTACAGCCGCAGCGGCAACCCGACGCGGACGGCGCTGGAGACCTGCCTGGCCGCCCTCGAGGGCGGGCGCACCGGCCTGGCCTTCGCCTCCGGGCTCGCCGCCGAGGACGCGCTGCTGCGCACGATGTGCTCACCCGGCGCCCACGTCGTGGTGCCCGATGACGCCTACGGCGGGACGTACCGGCTGTTCGCGAAGGTCCTAGCGCGCTGGGGGGTCGACCACACGCCGGTCGCGCTCGGCGATCTCGACGCGGTCCGGGCCGCCGTGCGGCCGGAGACGGCGCTGATCTGGTGCGAGACGCCCACCAACCCGCTGCTCAACGTCGCCGACATCGCCGCTCTGGCCGCGATCGCCCACGACGGGGGCGCCCGTCTGGTGGTGGACAACACCTTCGCCTCGCCCTATCTGCAGCAGCCGTTGGCGCTCGGCGCCGATGTGGTCGTGCACTCCACCACCAAGTACCTCGGCGGGCACTCCGACGTGGTCGGCGGTGCGCTGGTGACCGGCGACGTGGCGCTCGGCGAGGAGCTGGCCTACCACCAGAACGCCCTGGGCGGCGTGCCGGGCGCCTTCGACAGCTGGCTGGTGCTGCGGGGCGCAAAGACCCTGGGCGTACGCATGGACCGCCACTGCGCCAACGCAGCCCGGGTCGTGGACCTGCTCCAGGCCCACCCGGCGGTCGCCTCCGTGCTCTACCCCGGCCTGCCCGAGCACCCCGGTCACGAGGTCGCCGTCAAGCAGATGAGCCAGTACGGCGGGATGGTGTCCTTCCGCCTGGCCGCGGGTGAGGAGGCGGCCCTCGAGGTCTGCCGGCGGACGCGCGTGTTCACCCTCGGGGAGTCCCTCGGCGGCGTCGAGTCGCTCATCGAGCACCCCGGTCGCATGACCCACGCCAGCGTCGCCGGCTCGCAGCTGGAGGTCCCGGCGGACCTGGTGCGGTTGTCGGTGGGGATCGAGACGGCCGAGGACCTGCTGGCCGACCTGACGCAGGCTCTCGGCTAGGGCCGTCACTTCTTGGGCCCTTCGCGCGTTGCGCCCGGTGTGACGATGCTGCAGGCTGCCC
Source organism: Mycobacteriales bacterium (assembly GCA_038200075.1). GTDB lineage: Bacteria > Actinomycetota > Actinomycetes > Mycobacteriales > SCTD01 > SCTD01. Next base: position 578 of record JBBPYI010000220.1, on the reverse strand, counting down.
GTATGACGCGACGTGCACCCCGCTGGCTGGTCGAGGCGACCGCCTGGTCGCTCGGCCTGGTGCTGATCGCCGGTGCCGGCGCGGCCCTGTCCTTCGAGGAGCAGGCCACCCAGGTCGTAGAGGAGGCCGCGCTGCCCGTCGTGGTGGTGCCCGCCGCGGCGCCGTCCCCGTCCCCGTCGCCGTCCCCGTCGCCGTCTGCCTCGTCGTTGCCGAGTCCCGCGGCCGTCGTCGCCCCGCCGGCGCCCAAGCCCGCCCCCGTACGCCAGGCGCCACTGCGCTCGGCCGCCCGGCCGGCCCTGGACGTCGCCTCGGTGCTCGGCCCGCCTCCCGGCCCGCAGAAGGACATCCGACCGGCGCGCACCGCGGCCCCCGCCGACCGCTACGCCTTCCTGGCCGGTGTCACGAACTACCGCAACCCCACCCGCGACACGATCGGCAGCGTCAATGACGTGCGGCTGATCCGTCAGTCGCTGCTGGCCAGTGGCTGGCTGCCCGGCAACATCCGCATCCTCACCGACGAGCAGGTCACCGGTCGCGCACTGCGGGACGGGATGGCCTGGCTGGTCGGCAAGGGTCAG
>JBBPYI010000219.1:0-10064 GCA_038200075.1 Mycobacteriales bacterium | reverse complement strand
GAGGTGCCGCTGCGTCTGGCGTACGCCGATGAGCGCCGGCTGCTGGAGAAGGTCCCCGACCTGCTGGACCGTTCTGCTTAACGCTCCGCACACCGGCAGGCCAGCATGATGGGGGGGTGACCCGCACCCGGCGCCGTACCGCCACCGCCCTGGTGCTGGCGGCCCTGCTGGCACCGCTGGCCGGCGTCGCCTCCGCACAACCTCACGCGCAGGTGCCGGCCAAGCCCGACGGCTGCGAGCGCGCTTCGGCTGAGGCCCCGGTCCTCGTCGACGTCACCAGGCTCGCGCCCCGCGCGCCCCGCCGCGCCGACGAGCCGCTGCAGGTCTCCGGGCGCCTGGTCAACTGCGGGCCCGACGCGCTGCGTGATGTCGAGGTGCGCCTGGGGGTCGGCCTACGCCTGGACACCCGCCTGACCGTGGCGTCCGCCGACGCCGAGCCAGTCGTTGGGCGCCGAGTCGCGACCGACACCAGCGCGATCCCTCTCGCACCCGGGGCCTCGCAGCCCTTCGACCTGCGGCTGCTGACCGGCGCGCTGCAGCTCGGCCGTCGCAACGGCGTCTTCCCGCTGACCGTGCAGGCCCGGGCGCGGGTCGGGGACGAGAGCGCCCGCGGGCAGGTCGGGCTCGCCCACACCTTCCTGCCGTGGTTCCCCGACGGCCCGATCGCCCCGACCCGGCTCGCCTGGGTCGTGCCGCTGGTCGACCGGCCGCACCGCGCCCCCGGTGAGGTGATGCTCGACGACGAGCTCGACGAGCTGCTCAACGACCCCCAACCCGGCGACGTCAACCAGGAGCGCGGGCGGCTGCAGCGCGCACTGTTCGGCGGACGGGTGGGCGCGCAGGGCGCCTGCGACCAGAGCGCCGCGCCCCCCGAGGGCGCCGAGCGCGACTCCTCCGTCGGCTGCCGCCGAGAGCCGGTGCCGGTGACGTACGCCCTGGATCCCGACCTGCTCTACAGCGTCGAGGCGATGACCCGCGGCTACACCGTCCTGGAGCGCGGCAAGCGGGTCGACCGGCCGCCGTCGCAGAACGCCGAGCAGTGGCTGGTGTCGCTGCGCGCCGCCGCGACGGGCGACGCCGACGTCCTCGCGCTGCCGTACGGCGATCCTGACGTCGTGGCCCTGACCCGCTCGGGCTCGCCGCTGCGCGACGACGTCGAGTCGCTGCGCCGCCTCGGCAAGCGGGTCACCGACCAGCTGCTCGGCGCGCCGCCCCTGACGGCGGTGGCCTGGCTGCCACCCGGACCGCTCGGCGGCGCGGTCGACGCCCTCGCCGGCGGTGAGGTGCGCACCCTGCTGGTCGACCCGGCCGCGCTGCCGCCGCTGGACCCCTTCCGGCTGTTCACCCCCAGCTCGCGCACCACGCTGCGGTCCTCGGCTGCAGGCGAGGTCGGGGCGCTGGTCGTCGACGAGGGCCTGTCGCGCCTGGTCGAGCCCGACCCGACCGACCCCGGCTGGCAAGGCCCCCGGCTGGCCGAGCAGCGCTGGATCGCCGAGGCCGCCGTGCTGGCCGCCGAGCTGCCGTCGGTGTCGCGCACCTTCCTGGTCGCGCCCCGCCGCCAGGCCGACCTCATCCCGTCGGTGCTGGCGGGCGCCCTCGCCGACACCGGCCGGCTGCCGTTCCTGTGCCCGGTCAGCCTGGCCGACGCCGCCGCCGGCACCGAGCGGTGCGCCCCCGGTGGGCTGGTGGACGAGCAGGCCCCGGCGGTCTCCACCCCCCGCGGCGCCCCCCTGCTGACCGGTCCGGCCGACCAGGCGTTGTCCGAGCAGACCGTCGACCGGCTCGGGGAGGTCCGGGCCGCCTCCGACCAGTTCACCGACCAGGTGCTGATCGCCGGCAGCGCCCCCGCCGACGCCGCCAAGGCCCGGCTGCTGCGGGCCCGCGGGCGCGCCGAGAGCCAGGCCTGGCGCGATGAGCCCCGGATGGGCCGACGCCAGCTCGAGCTGCTGGCCGACGACATCACCGACCTGCGCGGCAAGGTCCGATTGCTCAACGCCCAGCCGGTGCTGCTGACCGGCAGCGCCGGCACCGTCAGCCTGTCGGTGGAGAACGGCCTGGACCAGCCGGTCAACATCGGCGTGGGCTTTACGTCCAGCCGGGCGGCCCGGGTGCAGAGCCGCGACACCGGCCTGCAGGTCGTGCCGCCCCGCCAGGCCTTCCCCGTCCAGGTCCGGGTCGAGGCCCGTACGTCCGGCCGCTTCCAGGTGCCCGCCTCACTCCTGGACGCCGGTGGTGAGCGCTTCGGTCCGCTGGTGCAGCTGCAGGTGCGCTCCACGCAGTACGGCCGGGTCGCCCTGGCCGTCACCGGTGTCGCGGCGGCGGTGCTGCTCGTCGCCGCCGGCGTACGCATCATCCGCCGGGCCAGGCGGCGCGACCGCAGCGCACCCGAACCCGAGATCACCCCCGCTGCTCCCGGCAGCGGGGTCTGAGCTCAAGGAACCCGCCACCTGCGCCGACCTTCACCTCATGCGCACCGATGGCGACCGGGGAGACATCATCCTCGGCTGGCTCACCAAGCTCACGGTCACCCTCGCCGTCCTCGGCGTGCTCGGCTTCGACGCGGTCAGCCTGGGCGCCGCGCAGTTCCAGGCCGAGGACCACGCCCAGACCGCCGCCCGCGCCGCCGTCGAGAGCTACCGCACCGACAAGAACGTGCAGAAGGCGTACGACGCGGCCCTCGCCGAGGTCGCCCCCGACGGCGACACCCTGGACGCCGACGCCTTCGTGGCCGCGCCCGACGGCTCGATCACGCTGCGACTGCGCCAGGAGGTGCCGACGCTGGTGATCCAGAAGATCGGTCCGCTCCGGCACTTCACCACCGTCCTGAGCACCGTCACGGCGGCCCCCGCCCGCTGAGCTCGCCGCCCGTTCTAGCGTTCTGGGCGGACCGGAGCACCGGTCCGTCGACCGGGCGGGGAGGGACTGTGGCAGCGCCGCCCGGCAGCCGCGCCCTCGTGCCGGTGCTGCGCGAGGGAGATCTGCTCGCCGGCCGCTACCGGCTGGTGGAACCCGTCGCCCCCGGCACCCCCGACGAAGCCAGGCGAGCGGTGCTGTGGCTGGCCCAGGACGAGGTCCTGGCCCGACCCGTCGCTGCCAAGGTCCTGCCCGCCGGCGGCCGGCGCGGAGCCCGCGCGGCCCGGCCGTTCCTGGCGGCCGCCGCGGCCAGCGGGGCGGTCTCGCACCCGGTGCTGGCCCGGGTCTACGACGCCGCCGTCGAGGAGCGCCCGGCCGAGCGCTCCGGCCGCGCCGTCGGCGAGATCGACGTGGCGTACGTCATCAGCGAGTGGGTCGACGGCCCCGGCCTGGTGCGCGAGCTGCGGGAAGAGGGGCCGTACGACCCGGCCCAGGCCGTCGAGCTGCTCGAGCAGCTGGCCGAGGCCCTGGCGGTGGCGCACGCCGCGGGGCTGGTGCACGGGCGGGTTCACCCGGGCAACGTGCTGCTGACCAGCGGTGGGGCGGTCAAGCTCACCGACCTCGGCGTCGCCTCGGCGCTGCCCGACCGGGCGGTGCCGGCCGAGCGCGCCGACGACCCGCCCGGGCCGGCCGCCGACGTCCGCGACCTGGCCGCCGTGCTCTACGCCGCGCTCACCGCACGCTGGCCGGCCACCGCGACCCCGCAGCCGGCCAGCGGCCTGCCCCACGCGCCGACGATCCGCGAGGGCGGCACGACCGCGGCGCCCGGGAAGAATCGGGGACGCCTCACCAGCCCCCGCCAGGTGCGCGCCGGAGTACCGCGTCCGCTCGATGCAGTGGTGGTCCGGGCGCTGGACCCGCGGACGGCCGGCGAAGCGCCCACCCTCGCCACCGCAGCCGGCCTGGCAGCGGGCGTGACCGGTGCGATGCCGCCCGAGCCGGTCCGCGCGGCGCCGACTCCTGCCCGGGCACCACGCCTGCCCCGCTGGCTGCGCCGCCTGGTCGGTCCGATCGTGGTGCTCGGCGCCCTCGTCGTGCTCGGCCTCACCACCTACGACTTCGGGCTGCGCACCGGCACCCTTGACGACCCCAACGCCGGGATCGGGGTGATCGCCTCACCCGGTCCGGGTGAGCCAGCCAGCACCGCGGCGCAACCGGTCGAGCTGGCCACCGTGCCGGTCCGCGACTTCGACCCGCCGCCCGGCGACGGTCGAGAGCGCCCCGGCGAGGTCGCCAACGCCTACGACGACGACCCCAGCACCGCCTGGCGCACCGAGCGCTACGACAGCGCGGCGTTCGGCGGCCTCAAGCAGGGGGTGGGTCTGCTGGTCGACCTCAGCGCCCCCACCGGACTGACCAGGGTCGAGCTGTCGCTCGAGGCCCCGGGCACGACGGTCGAGCTCCGGGCCGGCGACACCGCTGCCGAGAACGCCGGCGGCTACCCCCGGCTCGCGTCGGGCACCAGCGGCACCAACGGCTCGCTCGTGCTGACCCCGCCTGCCGGCACCCGCGCCCGCTACGTCCTGATCTGGATCACCGGCCTGCCCCGGGTCGACGGCCGCTTCGTCGCGGGCATCCGTGAGATGCGCCTGCTCCGGCCCTGACGGCCCTCCCGCACGAACCGCCTGCCCGCCGCTAGGGTCCGTCCCGTGGACGAGGGAGGCACCGACGGCGACGCCCGCGATCGGGCCCTGCTCACCGCGCACCTCGCCGGCGACCCCGACGCCTTCGGCGCGCTGGTCCTGGCCCACCGCGACCGGCTGTGGGCCGTCGCACTGCGCACCCTCGCCGACCGCGAGGAGGCCGCCGACGCGCTCCAGGACGCGCTGCTGTCGGCCTACCGCGGCGCCGCCGGTTTCCGCGGCGACGCCAAGGTCACCACCTGGCTGCACCGGATCGTCGTCAACGCCTGCCTGGACCGCATGCGCCGTCGCGCCGCGCGCCCCACCATGCCGATGCCGGAGCACCACGAGCCGACCGACCCGCGCGACGCGCTCGGTGACCGCGAGACCGCCCTGGAGGTCGAGGCGGCGCTCGCTGCGCTGCCGTACGACCAGCGCGCGGCGATCATGTTGGTGGACGTGCACGGCATGCCGGTCGACGACGTCGCGGCCGTGCTCGGCGTCCCCAGTGGCACCATCAAGAGCCGCTGCTCGCGCGGCCGGGCCCGGCTGGCACTGTCGCTCGGCCATCTGCGGAACCGTCCGGACGTGCTGCCCGTCCCACCTGGGACGGGCCGACCCACGGCCAGGGGCAGCGAAGGGGCGTCGTGACCGATCCCTTCGTCGATCCCCACCTGGACCTCGACGGCCTGGCCGACCACCTCGCCGGCGAGACCGACGCGCACCTCCACCTGTCGACCTGTGGCGGCTGCACCGCCCGCCTGGCCGAGCTCGAGGCGGCCGACCGCATGGTCATAGCTGCGCTGCGCTCGCTCGGCGACCCGCCCCTGCCGGCCGATGTCGCCGACCGGATCGCTGCCGCCCTGCGCGCCGAGCCCCCGGTTGCCGTGCCGGGGGCAGCGCCTGCCACACCGGGGGCCCTGCCGTCCGGGGCCGCCGCCACCGTCACCCCGCTGACAGCCGCCCGTACGACCCGCCGGCGCGCCTGGCTGCCCTCCGTCGCCGCGGCGGTCGTGCTCGTGGCCGGCGGCCTGCTCGGCTACGGGCTGCTGCAGGGCCGGTCCGGTAACGGGTCGGCCAGCACCACCAGCGCCGCGGCGCCCGGCGCGGCCGACAGCCGAGCCGCCGGCTACCCGACGGTCATGAGCGGCGTCGACTACGCCGACCCGGCCGCCATCGCCGCCGCCCTGCCAGGGGTCCTGGACGGCAGCGCCGGATCCTTGAGCACCGCGCAGGCCGCACCGAACCCCCCCGGCCAGTCAGCGCCCTCCGGGGCGCCGGCCGCCGACGACCCGCTCGCCCGGCTGCGCGAGCCCGGCGGTCTCGCCGACTGCCTCGCGACCCTGCTGGACCCCGCGCGCCCCGACGACCAGCCGCTCGCGCTGGACTACGCCTCCTACCGCGGGACGCCAGCCCTTGCGGTGGTTCTGCCCGATGTCGACCCCGGCAAGGTCGCGGTCTTCGTCGTCGGCCCGGACTGCTCCCGCGCGGACGACGACCTGGCCTTCTTCACCCGCCTCACCCGCCCGTGACCCGCGTCAGTGGCGTTTGGGCGGCAGCGTCCACACGACCACGCCGACGACCGCCGCGACGTAGGGCAGCAGGGAACGCGCAGCGAAGACCCCCTCGCTGCGCTCCAGCACGAAGCCGAGCGCCACACTCAGCACGGCGTACGCCGCGGCCACGGCGCGCACCCGCTGCGCAGGCGTCCCCACGCGCGGCCCGCCCCCCGCCGCCTGGGCGGCCCCCGCGACCAGCACGCCGACCACGAACGGCGTGAGGTAGGCAAACAGCTCGGCGCCGACGTACTGCGCGGCCACCGCCCCGCCGAGCAGCGCCGCGCCCGACGCCGCGAGCGCGCTGCGCACGAGCCGCTCCAGCGGTGTGACCGCCGCGGCGGCGGCTGGGCCGGCGCTGCCGCACACCGGGCAGTTCGTCCCGTCGGCGTCGGCAGCGCACCTCGGTCGGGCGCAGGTCGGGCACAGGTCCACCGCCCGGCGTACGGGATGCACTGCGCAGCGAGCCCCTGGTGGGGCGGGGGCGGCGGTGGGGGTCACGGGTGGGAGCCTCTCATCCGTACGTCCCCGCGCGGGAACACCGACTTGCCGGCGGGGCGTTGCGCAGTCGTACGTCCGTCGACGAGAGGTCCGCAGTGAGCGAGCAAGAAGTCCGCAACGCCATCGTGATCGGCTCCGGGCCCTCGGGCTACACGGCTGCGATCTATCTGGCCCGGGCGGCGCTGATGCCGCTGGTCTTCGAGGGCTCGGTCACCGCCGGCGGCGCGCTGATGAACACCACCGACGTCGAGAACTACCCCGGCTTCCCCGACGGGGTCATGGGTCCGGAGCTGATGGACGACCTGCGCAAGCAGGCCGAGCGCTTCGGCGCCGAGCTGGTCACCGACGACGTCACCGAGGTCGACCTGACCGCCGACCCCAAGGTCGTCAAGGTCGGTCAGAACACCTACTACGCCAAGACCGTCGTGCTGGCGATGGGCTCGGCCTACCGCAACCTCGGCGTGCCCGGCGAGTCCGAGCTGTCCGGCCGGGGCGTGAGCTGGTGCGCCACCTGCGACGGCTTCTTCTTCCGCGACCAGGACATCGTGGTCGTCGGCGGCGGCGACACCGCCGTCGAGGAGGCCACCTTCCTCACCCGCTTCGCGCGCAGCGTGACGATGGTCCACCGCCGCGACAGCCTGCGCGCCAGCAAGATCATGCAGGAGCGGGCCCGGTCCAACGAAAAGATCCGCTTCGAGTGGGACACCGAGGTCATCGAGGCCGTCGCGACCGACAACCGGTTGTCGGGCGTACGCCTGCGCAACGTCAAGACCGGTGCGGAGACGCTGATGCCGGCCACCGGGCTGTTCATCGCCATCGGCCACGACCCGCGTTCGGAGCTGGTCAAGGGCGTCGTCGACACCGACGACGAGGGCTACGTCATCGTCGAAGGCGCGCACTCCACCGCCACCAACGTCCCGGGCGTGTTCGCCGCCGGTGACCTGGTCGACCACACCTACCGCCAGGCCATCACCGCCGCCGGCACCGGTTGCGCCGCCGCCCTGGACGCGGAGCGCTTCCTCACCGCCCAGGAGGACACCCCGCCCGAGCCGCAGGTCGGCTTCGACACCGGCATCCCCAGCGACCCGCCCGACCGGCCCGAGGTGCACGGCGGACACGGCCAGTCGCCGGCCTGACCGACCCGCACCACCGGCCGGAGCACCCGGCTCGGAACACCCTCAGGGGTGTCCCTGTTCTAGTAGGCGCACGACCGAGGCATCACCGACCCGCAAGGAGCACCCGACATGGGCAACGCCACCAAGACCACCACCGACGCCGACTTCACCACCGACGTCCTGCAGAGCGACAAGCCTGTGCTCGTCGACTTCTGGGCCGAGTGGTGCGGACCGTGCAAGATGGTCGCCCCCGTGCTCGAGGAGATCGCGGCCGAGAACAGCGACAAGCTCACCGTCGTCAAGCTCAACATCGACGAGAACCCGGGTGCGGCCCGCGACTACCAGATCATGAGCATCCCGACCATGGCCGTCTTCCAGGGCGGCAAGATCGTCAAGCAGATCGTCGGCGCCAAGCCCAAGGCCGCGATCCTGAAGGACCTGGAGTCCTTCCTCTAAGGCCCCCTTCGACGGGCCCTTCGCTTCGGCGAGGGGCCCTTCGTCGTTCGCCCCCTGCTGGTCAGAATGGCGGGTCGTGGGTGCCGGTGATCCACGGGACGTGCAGGTGGTGCAGGGTCAGTCGGCCTTGGTGACATGGTGTGGTGTCGCCGGCACAGCAGCACCAGGTTGCTGGTGGACGTGTGCGCATGTCTGCGGACCGATGCGGCGGTCAGCCCACACCCTGCAACAGTGCCGCGTGATCGCTCGCAGCGCCTGGGAGAACCAGCAGCTCGATCGATCCGTCGGCCGTGATGGAGGCGACCTGGGCCACCGCTGGTTCTGCGTCTTCACAACCAACGAGCAGATGCATGCCGGCGGTGATGACAAGTCCGGGTCTGGCGTTGCGCGTGCGGGCCAGCAGCCGGCCGTCGTTCTGCATGCGCTGGAAGTCGACCCAGATGTCGTATGTCATGGCTGCTCCTCCGATCACGAGGATACGCCGGGGTCGTCACGTCCGGGGTTGACCATGGGCGCGTCGAAGCACGCGGTCAGCCGCCTGAGTGTCGCGTCGGAGAGGTCGGGAAGGACAACGTCGAAGTGCGGGCTCTCGAACGTCGCCAACAGGGCGAGCCCTGCAGAACGCAGTCGTCCTACCCGGGAGAGCCGGACCTTGCCATAGCGCTCGCCGATCCGCGGACTCGTGCGGCAGGTGTCGGCGATCGTACGGCCGCCCAGCACCGCTTCGACAGAGACGAGGTAGGCGCCGAAGTCATCGAAGCTGTCCGCGGCGGTGCGCCGAAGCGTGTCCACGGACATGACACCGGCGCGGATGATCACGATTGTGTCGGGGGGCGGTTCCTCACCCCGGATGGGCAAGAGGCGGGTCACGGCGGCAACGGTATCGAAAGTGCCTCAACCACCGCGCTGTTCCGGGCCCGACAAGCGTCAGAGGGCGTACTTGCGATTGACGAGGTTGGCCGATCTGCTGTGGACGCCGGCGAGCGCATTCGCGACAAAGGTCCTTCCGGCCGACCCCGGTCGTCCGGGCGAGCAGCTGCCACTCCGGGTCACCGGGCCACCCGGTCCCTGACCCCCCGGACGCTGCAGTTGTCACCGGTCGTAGACCTCGCGCCGATGGCCGAGGGCGATGACCACCACCACGAGCACGTCGTCCTCGACGGTGTAGAGGATGCGGTGGTCACCCACCCTGACCCGGAGACCTGGTCGGCCCTGCAAGGCACGGGCCGCGGGAGGCCTGGGATCTTCCGCCAGCAGGCTGATGGCGCCCTGAATCCGGCGCCGGACTGGTGGGTCGAGCTTGCGGAGAGCTCGAACTGCCGCCGGCCGCAGCTCGATGCGGTATCCGCTCACACCCAGCCGAGATCGGCCTTGACCTGCCTCCAAGGAATGTTCGGGCCTTCCTCGGCCATCGCCGCATCGAAGGCCGCGACATCCTCAGCCTCTTCCAAGGCGGTGATCAACTCCTCATACCGCTCGGGGCTGACCAGTACTGCCGCCGGTCGCCCGTAGCGCTCGAGGAAGACCGCCTCGGTCCGAGCAAGTTCGACTGCGTCAGGAAGGTTGTCCCGTGCCGCGCTGATGTTCATGGTCGCCATGCCAGTCACTGTACGACCGGCCATCGATTTCGTACAAGAGCAAAGGGGATGACTTTCCGCTTGACCAGGTTGTCGATCGTGGTCTTGCCGCCGTCGGCGCGGTGGTCGAGGTGGTGGGCGTCGCAGAACGCCGGCGGCCTGGTGCACCCGCGCACCGCGCAGCCCTTGTCGCGGGCTCGTAGCGCTGCGCGTTGGGTGGCGGTGATGGTGTCGCCGAGGGCTTCCAGGCCTTTGACCTGACCGCGGGTGTCGAGCAGGACCCGGGTGATCCGGGCATCGCACAGCACCTGCTCGATGCGGGTG
>JBBPYI010000218.1:0-2250 GCA_038200075.1 Mycobacteriales bacterium | reverse complement strand
TCCGCTCGCGCGCGTTCTGCGACAGGTTGCCGTGCAGCTCGACGGCGGGGATGCCCGCGGCGGTGAGCTGCTTGGCGAGCTTCTTCGCGGTGTGCTTGGTGCGCATGAACAGCAGGCTCCGGTCCTGCCCCGACGCGAGCTCGTGCACGACGGCCTGCTTGTCGGCGGCGCTCACCGCGAAGACGTGGTGGGTCATGGTCGACACCGGCGAGACGGCCGGGTCGACCGAGTGGGTCGTGGGCCGGTCGAGGTAGCGCTTGACCAGGACGTCGACGCCGTTGTCCAGGGTGGCCGAGAACAGCATTCGCTGCCCGACCTTCGGTGTGCGGTCGAGCAGGCGCTTGACCGCGGGCAGGAAGCCCAGGTCGGCCATGTGGTCGGCCTCGTCCAGGATCGTGACCTCGACGCCCGACAGGTCGCAGAAGCCCTGTCCGATCAGGTCCTCGAGCCGGCCGGGGCACGCGATGAGGATGTCGACGCCGGGCGCCAGCGCCTTGACCTGCGGGTTCTGGCCCACGCCGCCGAACACCACCGTCGAGGTCAGACCGGCGGCCTGTGCGAGCGGCTGGACGACGGCCAGCACCTGGTTGGCCAGCTCGCGGGTCGGCACGAGCACCAGGCCTCGGGCCTGCCTGGGCCGGCGGGCGCCGCCGGTCAGGCGCGTGACCAGCGGCAGGCTGAAGGCCAGCGTCTTGCCCGAGCCCGTACGCCCCCGGCCGAGCACGTCGCGGCCGGCGAGGGTGTCGGGCAGTGTCGCCACCTGGATGGGGAACGGCGCTTCGATGCCCTGACGGGCCAGCGCCGCCGTCAAAGACGGGGGGACGCCGAGTGCGGTGAAGGACGCGCCGTCGCCGACGGGCGGGGCGGGCGGCGCGGCCGGCGCCGGCGGGACAGAAGGCGTCGACGGCACGGACGGCGCAGCGACGGAGGCGGGTCGCGAAGCGCGACGACGGCGAGGAGCAGGGGTGGGGACGGTCATGGTGAAAGGGGGTCCTTAGGAGGAAGGGTGCCCCGGAGGGTCGCGGTGCGCCTCACGGACCCGCAGGTGACAGGTCACCGTTGACGGGGCCCGGGCGCGGCGGACGCCGGAGCGGAGCAGACGCCCAGTCTCGTGGCGCGGGTCCCGGGCGTCTGCGAACGGGACGAACCACCCGTTCGGCCCTGCGCGCACTCGTGTCTCGGGCCGATGGACAGATCGAGACGACGGCGATGGAGGAGACGGTATGGACCAGCACCTGTTCCTGATCACGCACGACACCGGACGCGACCGCACGCTCGATCTGCCGACACTGCGGGCGCGTACGGCCGACCTGCTGCGGGCGGGGGTCCCGCTGACCCTGCTGCTGGACCTCGCCGACCCCTCGGGGCCGGACTCGGTCGCGGCGTACGCCCATGAGGGCGGCGACGCACGACGCTGGCTGCGCGCGGGCTAGCTGCTCGCCCGCAGGCGGGGCAGCAGGAACGCCGACGCGCGCGCCGCACCCCCAACGTCGGCCCACGCGTGCCCGGCGCCGGGCACGACCTGGACCTCGACGGTCGACCCGCCGCGACAGGTCTCGTAGAGCCAGATCTCGATGCCGTTCGAGGTGCTGGTCCGGCGCTCTCCGCAGCCGGCCTGTCCGGTGACGATCCCGACGGTCGACAGGACCGACCTGGGCGCCATCTTCAGGTGGTTCACGTAGCGGGACGCGGTCAGGCCGATGCTGCCGTCCTTGGCGCCGTGGACGGCGAGCAGATCGGGCAGCTGCAGCCCGTTGGCGCAGTGCGACTCGAGACTCCCGCTGATCTCCACCGCCGCCACGAGCTTCGGGTGCGGTCGGCACAGCAGGCGGTAGGCCAGCATGCCGCCGCCTGAGTAGCCCAGCAGCGCACGCCGCTCGGTGTCGATGGGGGTGTACCGGCCGACGTCGTCGAGCACGGCGTTGACGAAGCCGACGTCGTCGACGCCGCGCTGCATCGCGACGTTGCAGCAGCCGCCGGCGTTCCACGAGCCGCCGATCCCGGCTGGATAGGCCAGCGTGACGCCTTCCCGGCGCAGTCCGTCCAGTCCCAGCCCGACGGCTACCTCCCTGGCGCTGCCGACGTCCTGGTGCAGCACGACCAGCAGGGCGGCCTTCTTGCCAGGTGTCAGTCCGAGCGCGGGGAGCAGGAAGTACGCGCGCTGCTCGTCGCCGACCCGAAGGTCGACGAGGCGGCTGTCCCCGGCCGGTGCGCCGGGTCCGATGAGCTTGCCTGGCGTCGGAGGTGGTG
>JBBPYI010000217.1:0-7815 GCA_038200075.1 Mycobacteriales bacterium | reverse complement strand
TCGCGCAGGTCCGAGGGCGCGCGCAGGCCGACACCGGGCTGCGCGGGCAGCTCGCCGTCGAGGCCCAGCAGCGCACCGCCCAGAGCGCCGCGCTCGATGCCCGCGCCGAGCGCCTGCGGCGCGAGCTCGGCGCCGTGCGCGAGACGGCGCTGTCGACCGACGCGGCCGGCCGGGCCGTCGCCGAGCGGCTCAGGATGCTCGGTCTGGCCAGCGCCACCACCCCGGTGCAGGGTCCGGGCGTGGTCATCACGCTGGACGACCCCGACACCGGGGCGGGCCAACCCGACCTGCCGGCCGAGGCGCTGGCCGACGGTCGCGTCCGCGACACCGATCTGCAGGACACCGCGAACGCCCTGTGGGCCGCCGGCGCCGAGGCGATCAGCATCAACGGCCAGCGGCTGACCGCCCTGACCGCGATCCGGCTGGCCGGCGACGCCATCCTGGTCGACCTGCTGCCACTCAAGCCGCCGTACGTCGTGCGGGCGATCGGCCGGCCCGCCTCGCTGGAGCTGGGCTTCTCCGACGGCCCGGTCGGACGTCGGCTGTTCGACTACACCAACGCCTACGGGATGCGGCTCGAGGTCAAGCGCGCCGAGGACCAGCAGCTTCCCGGCGCCGCGGATCCGCGGTTGCGGGCGGCCCGCGCGGGCGCCGCCGCGGCGGGCTCCTCGTGATCCCGGCCCTGGCGCTGATCGTCGGCGTCGTGCTCGGGCTGGCCTTCGAGCCGACCGTGCCGGCGGCCCTGCAGCCCTACCTGCCGATCGCCGTCGTCGCAGCCCTGGACGCCGTCTTCGGCGCCGTCCGCGCCCAGCTCGAGGGCATCTTCGACGACCGCGTCTTCGTCGTGTCCTTCGTGAGCAACGTGCTGGTGGCCGGCCTGGTCGTCTTCCTGGGCGACCAGCTCGGCGTCGGCGGCCAGCTGTCCACCGGAGTCGTCGTCGTCCTCGGCATCCGGATCTTCAGCAACGCCGCGGCGATCCGTCGCCGCGTCTTCCACGCATGACCCGGCACGCATGAGCGCCGAGCCGCCCGACGCGCCCGGGCCGGACCAGCCCCTCGTACGCCGGCTGCTCACCCCCCGGCTGCGGCGGGTCGACCTGGCCGTGGCCGCCCTGCTGGCCGTGCTCGGCTTCGCAGCGGTGGTGCAGGTGCGCTCGACCCAGGCAGACGGTCCACTGGCCACGGCGCGCCAGGAGGACCTGGTCCAGATCCTGGACGAGCTGGCCAACCGCAACGACCGGCTGCGGGCCGAGGTGGGCGCCCTGGAGCGCACCCGGCAGGAGCTCACCTCCGGCACCGGCACCAACGAGGCGGCGCTGGCCGAGGCGCGCCGCCGCAGCCAGCTGCTGGGCGTCCTGGCCGGGACCGTGGCCGCCCGTGGACCGGGGCTGGGCATCACGATCACCGACCCGAAGGGTCAGGTCACCGGCGACGTGCTGCTTGGAGCGCTGGAGGAGCTGCGCGCCGCCGGCGCCGAGGCGGTGCAGATCCAGGGACCGGCTGTGCTGGGGGACCCGCCCTCCTCCCGGGCGCCGGGTGCGGTCCGCGTGGTGGCCTCCACCTCCTTCGTCAACGGCGACGACGGCGGCGTCGTCGTGGACGGCATGCTGCTGCGCCCGCCGTACCGCTTCACCGTCATCGGCGACCCGAACACCATCGAGACCGCCCTGGGCATCCCGGGCGGGGTGCTGGACACCGTCGAGCAGAGCGGCGGCCGGGTTGTCGTCGTCCAGGGCCAAGACGTCCTGGTGGGCGCCTTGCGAGCCACGACCACCCCTCGTTACGCTCGCCCAGCCTCCTGACCGGAAGGCGCCGACCGACGAGAGGCCCCGCCGTGCCCGACCTGAAGTACACCGCCGAGCACGAGTGGATCGCGGTGGTCGGTGAGGGCGAGGACGCCGTGCTGCGCGTCGGGATCACCGCGTACGCCCAGGAGGCGCTGGGCGACATCGTGTTCGTCACGCTGCCTTCGGTCGGCGCCGACGTCGCGGCCGGCGCGTCCATGGGGGAGGTGGAGAGCACCAAGAGCGTCTCCGACATCTATGCACCCGTGGCTGGCACCGTGACCGCGGCCAACGCCGCCTTGGACGCCACCCCCGAGCTGGTCAACTCCGACCCGCTCGGAGAGGGCTGGATGGTCGAGCTGCGACCGGCCGAGGGCGTGGAGGCGGCGCTCAGCGCAGCCGCTCTGCTCGACGAGTCGGCGTACGCCGCGCTGACCACAGGCTCCTAGTCAGACCTGCTGCCAAAGTCTCGACCTGGCGTTGAGAACCAGCGCTGACGTCAACTCTCAGGACGTGGTTGACCCTCGGCCGTGACCGCGACTAGGTTCGGGCCTCCCGACGGAGCAGGCGTGCCGGACGGGGCTGTGGGGAGACCTGCATGACAGCCGATCCGCCACGTGCGGCGTCGGGCCGGGAACGACCACCTCCAGGGAGACGGACACACCGTGTTCTGCAACCAGTGCGGCCACCAGAACCCCGACGGCAGCCGGTTCTGCGCCAGCTGTGGCGCCGCGCTGACCCGCCCTGCCGGCGAGGGCGCGGTCGAGACGACCTCCACCATCTCGCTGGCTGCGCTGGAGGGCGCTCTGGAGAGCGCGATGGACGCCGCCGCCGACAGCGACAGCGCGGCCGACACCCCCGAGGCCGGGTCCGACGAGGGGTCGCTGGAGGCGCTGCCGACCGGCAGCGCGCTGCTGGTGGTCAAGCGTGGCCCCAACGCCGGCAGCCGCTTCCTGCTTGACGCCGACACCACGACCGCGGGGCGACACCCCGACTCCGACATCTTTCTCGACGACGTGACCGTGTCGCGGCGCCATGCGGAGTTCGCCCGCGAAGCCGGCGGCTTCGTCGTGCGGGATGTCGGCAGCCTCAACGGCACCTACCTCAACCGCGAGCGCATCGACGCGGCCGGGCTCGCTGGCGGCGACGAGGTGCAGATCGGCAAGTACCGGCTGGTCTTCCTGGTCGGGCCGCGCGGCGGCGAGGGGTGAGCGCGCTGCCCGGAGCGGTCGCCGGCACCGGCCCGGCACGCGCCTTCATGAGCATCGGCGAGGTCCTCGGGCACCTGCGCCCGGACTTTGCCGACATCACCATCTCCAAGATCCGCTTCCTGGAGTCCGAGGGCCTGGTCGAGCCTGAGCGCACGGCGTCGGGCTACCGGAAGTTCTCCCGCGAGGACGTGAGCCGGCTGCGCTACGTCCTGACCTCGCAGCGCGACCACTACCTGCCGCTCAGGGTCATCAAGGAGCACCTGGACGCCATCGACCGGGGCCTGGAGCCGCCGCCGACCGGCGGTCAGGGGCCCAAGGTGCCGCGGGCCCTGGTGGCCGCCGAAGGGCTGCCCGGTCCCGAGGCGTTCCTGCCCGACGTCAGCGAGATCCGGCTCTCGCGCAAGGAGCTGCTCGACGCCGCCGGCCTGGAGGCCGAGCAGCTCGACCAGCTCGAGCAGTACGGCCTGCTGGCCGTCCGCCCCGGTGCGAGCCACTACGACGGCAACGCGCTGGTGGTCGCCAAGACGGTCGCGGAGATGGCCCGGTTCGGCATCGAGGCCCGGCACCTGCGACCGTTCAAGGCCGCCGCCGAGCGCGAGATCGGCCTGGTGGAGCAGGTTGTCACCCCGCTGGTGCGCCAGCGCACCCCCGAGGCCCGCGCGCGGGCCGAGGAGGTGGCCCGGGAGCTGGCCGCGCTCTCGGTCAAGCTGCACGCCACCCTCGTGCGGACCGGACTCGGACCGGGTCTGCGTCGATGACCTGCGCGGTCGCCGGTACTGAGACGGTCGGGTGACCACCTCGACCGCCCCGGCGTAGGCTTTCCGAGCCCCGCCCGACCACCCCAGGACACGCCGCTGACCGGCGCAGGAGGACCCCCGTGACCGAACCCGGCGAGAGCGTGTCCCTGACCGAGCTGAGCGTGGTCGGTGTCCGCGTCGAGCTGCCCAGCCAGCAGCCGATCGTGCTGCTCAAGGAGGTCGACGGCGATCGTTACCTGCCGATCTGGATCGGCGCGGTCGAGGCGACCGCCATCGCCTTCGCCCAGCAGGGTGTGGTCACGGCCCGCCCGATGACGCACGACCTGATGCGCGACCTGCTGGCCGCTTTCGACCGCACCCTACAGACCGTCACGATCACCGAACTGCGCGAAGGCATCTTCTACGCCGAGCTCGGGTTCGAGGGCGGCCTGACCGTCAGCGCCCGCCCGTCCGACGCCATCGCCCTGGCGATGCGCAGCGGGGCGGTCATCCGCAGCGAGGAGGCGGTGCTCGGCGAGGCCGGGATCGCGATCCCCGACGAGCAGGAGGACGAGGTCGAGAAGTTCCGGGAGTTCCTCGACGGCATCAGCCCCGAGGACTTCGAGAAGGACTCCTGACCTCACCCTCGACCACAGGTTAAGCTTCGCGACTCGCCGCGCCACGTCGTTGACCGACCTTCACCCCATCCCTAACGTTCGCGACCAGGCCACGACGGCCGACCCCGACCGACCCGGCTCCGGCTGGTGACGTCGGACCTGAGACAGGAGCCGACCGTGGCGGACGAGCCTCGCGAGCACGAGATCACGGACGCGCCACGGGCGCAGCTCAACCTGCAGGGCACGTTGTTCGACGACCTGCCCGAGGCGGAGCGGCCCGGCGGCGAGCCAGCCGATGTCGGCTACCGCGGTCCCACGGCCTGCAAGGTCGCCGGCATCACCTATCGCCAGCTCGACTACTGGGCCCGCACCGGTCTGGTGGAGCCGACCGTGCGTGAGGCTCTGGGCTCGGGCACCTCACGGCTGTACTCCTTCCGCGACATCCTGGTGCTGCGGGTGGTCAAGGGCCTGCTCGACGCCGGGGTGTCGCTGCCCAACATCCGCACCGCCATCGGCGCCCTGCGTGAGCGCGGCGTGGCCGACCTGGCCGAGATCACCCTGATGAGCGACGGCACCACCGTCTACGAGTGCACCTCAACCGATGAGATCCTGGATCTGCTCAAGCGCGGCCAGGGGGTGTTCGGCATCGCCGTCGGGCGCCACATCGGCGAGGTCGAGGGCACGCTGGCCGCGCTGCCCGGCGAGCGCGCCACCGCGGGGGTCCAGAGCAGTGCCCACGGGGCCGAGAGCAGCGCAGCCGACGAGCTCGCCAGCCGTCGCCGACGACGCAGCACGGCCTGACGCGACGCACAGCCGTTGCGCTGGCTAGACTGCCGGGGCTGACGATCCCGCGCGGGAGAGTCCCCTCACCGCCAGTGCGGGGCGCCGAAGGAGCAATCCTCCCCACCACCAACCTCTCAGGCCACCGGACCGCGCGGGTCAGGCAACTCTGGAAAGCGGGCACCTGCGGGCGCCCCACCGACGGTGCAAGCCCTCGCGGGTGAAGCTCTCAGGTCCCATGACAGAGCGGGGAGGGCAAGCGGCGCGCGCTCGCGCGACGACGACGGCCGACCGCCAGGAGCCCTCCATGAACCGCGCCAGCCTGCGAGACCTCGAGAGCGCCAGCCCGTTCGTCGACCGCCACATCGGTCCGAGCCAGGACGAGCAGGCCAAGATGCTGGCCGTCATCGGGCGGGGGAGCCTGGCCGACCTGGCCGCCGAGGCCGTGCCGGCTGCTATCGCCGCGACGGAGGCGCTCGACCTGCCGGCCGGGCTGTCCGAGGCAGCCGTGATCGCCGAGCTGCGCGCCTACGCCGACCTCAACACCGTGACGGTCCCGATGATCGGGCTGGGCTACGCCGGCACGCACACCCCGCCGGTCGTGCTGCGCAACGTCATGGAGAACCCGGCCTGGTACACCGCCTACACGCCCTACCAGCCCGAGATCAGCCAGGGCCGGCTCGAGGCGCTGCTGAACTTCCAGACCGTCGTCACCGACCTGACCGGCCTCGCGATCGCCGGTGCGTCGATGCTCGACGAGGCGACCGCCGCCGCCGAGGCCATGACGGTCGCGCGCCGCACGAGCAAGGCGTCGCCGGACGCGGTCTTCCTCGTCGACGCCGACTGTCTGCCGCAGACCATCGCCGTCGTGCAGACCCGCGCCGAGCCGCTGGGGATCGCCGTGCAGGTTGTCGACCTGTCGACAGAGCTACCCGCAGACCTCGACGTGTTCGGTGTGCTGCTGCAGTACCCCGGGGCCTCCGGAGCCGTCCGCACCCTCGGTCCGGTCATCGCCGAGGCCCACGAGCGGGGCGCCCTGGCGATCGTGGCCGCCGACCTGCTCGCGCTCACGCTGCTGACCAGCCCGGGTGAGCTCGGCGCCGATGTCGCAGTCGGCACCAGCCAGCGCTTCGGCGTGCCGCTGGGCTTCGGCGGCCCGCACGCCGGCTACCTGGCCGTACGCAAGGGCCTGGAGCGCACCCTGCCCGGACGCCTGGTGGGGGTGAGCGTGGACGCCGATGGGGCCACCGCCTACCGGCTGGCCCTGCAGACCCGCGAGCAGCACATCCGCCGGGAGAAGGCGACCAGCAACATCTGCACCGCGCAGGTGCTGCTGGCCGTCATGGCCGGGATGTACGCGGTGTTCCACGGCCCGGACGGTCTGCGCGACATCGCCCGGCGCACCCACCGCTTCGCCGCGCTGCTCGGCGCGGCCCTCGGGGCGGGCGGAGCGTTCTTCGACACAGTCACGGTGAGCGTGCCGGGCCGGGCCGACGCCGTGCTGGCAGCGGCCGCCGAACGGGGCATCGACCTGCGCCGGGTGGACGCCGACACCGTCGCGATCAGCACCGACGAGACGACCACCCGGGCCCACCTGGACGCGGTCGTCGCCGCCTTCGACCTGCCCGCGCAGGACTGGGACGCCCTCGACGCCACCACGCCGGACGCCCTGCCCGCCGACCTGGCGCGCACCAGCGCGTTCCTCACGCATCCGGTCTTCTCCGCGCACCGCAGCGAGACGGCGCTGCTGCGCTACCTGCGCCGGCTGTCGGACAAGGACCTGGCGCTGGACCGCACGATGATCCCGCTGGGCTCGTGCACCATGAAGCTCAACGCCACGACCGAGATGGAGCCGGTGACCTGGCCGGAGTTCGGTGGCCTGCACCCGTTCACCCCGGCGGCCAACTTCCGCGGCTACCGGCGCATGGTCGACGACCTCGAGCGCTGGCTGTGCGAGATCACCGGCTACGACGCGGTCAGCCTGCAGCCCAACGCCGGCTCGCAGGGGGAGTTCGCCGGGCTGCTGGCGATCCGTGGCTTCCACCGCGCGAACGGCGACACCCAGCGCGACGTGTGCCTGATCCCCTCCAGCGCGCACGGCACCAACGCTGCGAGCGCCGTGATGGCCGGGATGCGCGTGGTGGTCGTGGCCAGCACGCCCAGCGGCGACGTCGACACCGACGACCTGCACGCCAAGATCGCCCAGCACGGCGATCGGCTGGCCGCGCTGATGGTCACCTACCCCAGCACGCACGGCGTGTTCGAGGAGACGATCACCGACATCTGCGCGTCCGTGCACGACGCCGGCGGCCAGGTCTACGTCGACGGCGCCAACCTCAACGCGCTCGTGGGCCTGGCCCGGCCCGGGAAATTCGGCGCCGACGTCAGCCACCTCAACCTGCACAAGACGTTCTGCATCCCGCACGGCGGCGGTGGCCCCGGCGTCGGGCCGGTCGCCGTCCGCGCCCACCTGGCCCCGCACCTGCCGAACCACCCGCTCGACGAGGCAGCCGGGCCGGCCAGCGGCCCCGGCCCGATCAGCGCCGCGCCGTACGGCAGCGCCGGCATCCTGCCGATCAGCTGGGCGTACGTGCGCCTGATGGGCGGCGAGGGTCTCACCCGCGCCACCCAGGTCGCGGTGCTGTCGGCGAATTACGTGGCGCACCGCCTGCAGCCGCACTTCCCG
>JBBPYI010000216.1:0-7209 GCA_038200075.1 Mycobacteriales bacterium | reverse complement strand
GTCGTACTGCCCGAAGGGGATGCCCGTGGCGGTACCGACCGATTCGGCGAGCAGGCCCGCGCCGGTGGTGACCAGGACGAACAGCGCGGTCCAGCGCGCCCCCCGGTGCAGCAGTGCGTGGCTGGTCGAGGCGAGGAAGAACACCACCACGGTGATGACGGTGAGCCGGTCCCGAGCGTCGCCATGGGTGAGCGGGTAGGCGATCTGCAGCAGGACCGTCAGGACGGCAAGCAGCGTGGGCAGGTGGGTCGCGGCTGTGCGGGCAGGGGCATCTGCCACGGTCGTCGCCACGCCCACGAGCCTAGTCGGGGCCTATCCGCGTACCAGCAGCACGACGGCGACGGTGACGCCGTAGAGGACAACCCCGACCCGCAGCGCCGTGACGGGGATGCGCCGAGCCACCCGCGCCCCGCCATACCCCCCGAGCAGGGACGCGAGCGCGATGACCAGGACCGCGTCCCACGCGACCGGCCCGAAGATCCCGAAGGCGACCAGCGCGACGGTGTTGATGACCAGAGACAGCACGTTCTTGAGGGCGTTGACGCGCTGCAGCCGATCGTGCAGCAGGACGCCGAGGATGCCGAGCAGCATCACCCCGAGCCCGGCTCCGAAGTAGGCGCCGTAGACGGCGGCGAGCAGCACCCCCACCTGCAGCGGGATCCCTCCGCCCCTGCTCCCGGGCTCCTGCCGCGCCTGCACAGCCTTGGCCAGCCGGGGCTGCAGGACCAGCAGCAGGCAGGCCAGCAGGATCAGGAACGGCACCACCCGGCGAAAGACATCACCGGAGGTGGTGAGCAGCAGCACCGCGCCCAGAACACCGCCCACGACTCCCGTGCCGACCACGCTCCGGATGCGCCCGCCCTGGCCCTCGAGCTCGCTACGGCCCCCGACGACGCTTCCGGCGTACCCCGGGAACAGGGCAACGGTGTTGGTGACGTTGGCCGTCACGCTCGGGTAGCCGGCGGCCAGCAGGGCGGGGAAGGAGATCAGTGAACCCCCCCCGGCGACGGCGTTGACGGCGCCTGCGGCCAGGCCCGCAACGGCCAGCAGGGCGACAGTCCCGGGGGTCACCTGCCGACCGCGTAACCCTGCATGCCCCGCGGGTTGGCACCCGCGGTCAGGAAGCCAGAAACGGGGTCACGACCGACGGCTGACAGCCGGCCCTGCGACCAGTCACCGGTCACCTCGACGTCGTGCCCGCGCTCTCGCAGCTCAGCCAGCACTCCGGCCTCCAGGCGACCCTCGGCGACCAGCCGTCCCGGCTGGGCCTGACGCGGGTAGAACGAGCTCGGGAAGTGGTTGGTGTGGAACATCGGGGCATCGATCGACGCCTGCAGCCCCAGACCGGCGTGCACGTGGGCTAGCAGGAAGGCCAGCTGCCACTGGTCCTGCTGGTCCCCGCCGGGGGTGCCGAAGGCCAGGACCGGCACCCCGTCGCGGGTCGCCAGCGACGGGGTCAATGTGGTCCGCGGGCGCTTGCCGCCGGCGAGTGAGGAGGGCAGTCCCGCTTCCAGCCAGAGCATCTGGGCCCGCGAGCCCAGCGGGAAGCCGAGTGCCGGGATCACGGGCGAGCTCTGCAGCCAGCCACCGCTGGGGGTCGCAGAGACCATCATCCCGTTCCTGTCCACGACGTCGACGTGGCAGGTGTCGCCCTTCGTCGCGCCGTCGGACAGCACGGTGGGCTCACCGGCGCCGTCTGCGGTGACGGCACTGCGTCGCCCCGCGTCAGCGCTGGTGCTCGGCAGGCGCGGCGTGCGCCCGTTCGGGCTGCCCGGCCGCAGGTCGTACGACGCCGCGTCGGTGACGAGCGACCTGCGCTGCGCGGCGTACGCCGGGTCCAGCAGGCCGGACAGGGGTACATCGACGAAGGCCGGATCGCCGTACCAGGCCTCGCGGTCGGCGAACGCCAGCTTGGTGCACTCCACGATGGTGTGGACCCACTCGGCGGATAGGTGGCCCATGGCGGCCAGGTCGAAGCCGGCTAGGAGTTGCAGTGACTGCAGCAGCACCGGTCCCTGACCCCAGGGGCCTGTCTTGTGCACCGTCAGCCCGGCGTAGTCGACCGACACCGGCGCCTCCACCGTCGGCTGCCAGCGGGCGAGGTCATCGGCGTCGAGCAGACCGCCGTGCCGCTCGCCGGAGGTGTCCATGATCTTCTCGCTGGCGCAGAAGTCGGCCACCGCCTCGGCCACGAAGCCCCGGTAGAACACGTCACGACCGGCTGAGATCTGCTGCTCACGGCTGCCGCCGTTCGCCTCGGCCTCCTGGACCACCCGCCGGTAGGTGGCGGCCAGCGCGGGGTTGCGGAAACGCGATCCGGCGGCGGGCACGCCGCTTCCGTGCAGGTAGGTCGCGGCGGAGCTCGCCCACTCGTCGCGGAACAGCTGCTCGACCGTGCGGATCGTCGCGACCGTCATGGCCAGCAGGGGGAAGCCCTTGTCGGCGTAGGAGATCGCCGGCTCGAGCACGTCGCGCAGCGACCAGGTGCCGCGCTGCTCCAGCAGCAGCGTCCAGGCCCCGAACGCGCCGGGCACCACGGCGGCAAGCAGACCGGTGCCCGGGACCAGGTCCAGCCCCAGGTTCAGATAGCGCTCGATCGTCGCGGCGGCCGGGGTCGGGCCCTGGCCGCAGTAGACCTCGACGGTCCCGTCCGGGTCGGCCACAAGAATCGGGACATCGCCACCGGGGCCGTTCAGGTGCGGCTCGACAACCTGCAGCACGAAGCCGACGGCCACCGCGGCGTCGACCGCGTTGCCGCCGCGCTCCAGGACGGACATGCCCGTGGCCGAGGCCAGCCAGTGGGTGGAGGCGACCATGCCCAGGTCTCCTGTGAGCTCAGGCCTGGTCGTGAACACGTGCATGTCCTCCTGTTGCTCGAGGCGGTGGATTGACTCAGCCGGGTCGCAGCACGCCGCGCAGACGGCGGACGGCGTCGCTCAGCGCACGGCGGGCGGCGGGCCCGTGGACGGTGAACCAGTCGGGCTCCTCCTCGATCAGATCGTCGTAGACCTCGCCGACCTGCTCGCCGGCCAGTGCCTTCCCCGCGATCGGGTCGTCGACCAGCACATGCCACAGCTGGGACACCTCGGCCAGTGTCGGCTCGGGCGAGCCGGTCGTCAGCCAGCCGCCGAGGTCCAGGTCGACCTCGTCGGGCAGGTCGTCCTGCAGCTCCAGGCGGCCGCCCTGCACGTGGTGCTCCAGACCCGCGCGGGAGCTGAAGACGGGCACGGATGTACCGGCGCGCAGCAGGACGTCGGTCTCGGTCTCGTCGTCGACGAGAAACCCGGCGTGCCAGCGCTTGTCGCCGTCGACGAGCAGCACTTCATAGAGGTCAGCCACGGCGCACCTTCTTGACGGCCCTTGCGAGCGGTGAGGGATTGCGGTCTGAGAGCACGGCGCCGGCGGCAGAGCGCCCGCTGGCACCGAACACGCCGCCACCGGGATGGGCCGACGCGCCACACAGATAGAGCCCGTCGACACCGGGCATCCGGTAGCCGGACAGCTCGGGCATCGGGCGCCACATGAACATCTGGTCGAAGGCCATCTCGACGTGCATGACCTGGCCGTTGCGCAGCCCTAGCTCGCGCTCGAGGTCCAGCGGCGTCTGCACGTGCATGTGCTCCACGCTGCTGGCGAAGCCCGGGGCGACCCGGTCCACGGCCTCGACCAGCTTGGTGCCTTCACGCTCGCGAATGGAGTCCCAGTCCTCGCCGTTGGACAGCTCGTAGGGGTGCCACTGCCCCCAGACGGTGACGTTGTGCTTGCCGGGCGGCGCGATGGTCTCGTCGAAGGCGCTGAACGTCATGGCCAGCGCAGCCGGGTGCTCGGGCGCGAGCCCGGCGCTGTACTCGCCGTGCGCCTTGCGCAAGAACTGCCGGCTCGGGGCGATGAGCTGCATCGAGCGGTGCGTCTCGTCGGTGCCGGCGGCGTACTGCGGCAGGGCGTTGGTGCCGAGCCGCACGACCATGCCGATGCCGTTGCCGGTGCGGATGCTGCGGTGCGCGCGGGTCGCGAGATCCCCCGGCGCGCCGTCGCCGAGCAGGTCGACCGTGGTCAGGACGTGGCAGCCGGTGACGACGACGTTCGCCGGCAGGTGCTCGCCGGACTCGGTCAGCACGCCGGTGGCGCGGCCGGCTGAGGTGGTGATCGATGCGGCGCCGTCACCCAGGCGCACGCGTCCGCCGTACGACTCGAGTCTGGTCTGCAGCGCCTCGCTGAGCATGCCGCTGCCGCCCTTGGGGTGTCCTGGTGGCAGCAGGTGCATGACGGTGTTCCAGCCGACCAGGTCCGCTGTCGCGACCTCGTGCGTCGGCGGTCCGGACTGCGCGCCCATCCAGGCCAGTGCGGTCTTGAGGCGCTCGTCGTCGAAGTGTTCGTCGAGCAGGCTGTCGGCACTGGTGAGGAACTGTCGCGACAGCTCGAGCCCGTCGAGCCCGGTGGACTGGCCCACACCCCAGAGGGTCCGGCCCAGGTGGGTCATGGTCGGGGCGCCCTGGAAGGCCTGGAAGACCTTGATGTTGCGGGCCGACCAGTCGAGCACGAAGGCGCGGTAGGAGTCGGCGTCACGGGTGCCGCAGACGCTCTCGATGGAGGCGCAGGTGCGGTCCAGGTCGACGTAGAAGTGGATGCCCTCCTCCCCGAACGGCGCGAAGCCCCAGGGGTCGAGGTCCTGGTACTCAAGGCCCGCCGCAACGAGGTCCAGGTCCTCCACGATCCCGGTGTGCCGGATCATGATGTGCGCGCTGGAACCGCGGTCCATCCGGTAGCCCGGGAAGCGCTCGACGGTGCTGACGGCGCCGCCGACGACGGTGTCGCGTTCCACGACGTCGACCTCCAGGCCGGCCTTGGCCAGATAGCAGGCGGCGACCAGGCCGTTGTGTCCTGCGCCCACCACGACGGTTCTGTCTGTCACCAGCTCGAGCCTAGTGCGAGAGCTCTCTCCCGAGCACCGCGAAGGCCCGGGGGTCGCCGGGGAAGCGCAGGTCTCGTACGAGGTCGGTCCAGCCGCCATGGCGGTAGAAGCCGCGCGCCCGAGTCTCCGTGTCGGGTGTGGTCAGCACAGCCGTCCGCGCCGATGTCCCCGCCAGCAGCGCGTCGAGCAGATCGCGTCCGACACCGGTGCCCTGCAGCTCCGGCCGCACGTGCAGCTCGCACACCTCGAAGGGGTCGGCCAGCCAGACGCGCGCCGCCTCGGGCCGGAGCGCGGCCCGCACCTGGTCGTGCCACCACTGCCCGGGCCGACCCAGATAGCCGTACGCGATGCCGACCATGCGAGGGCCGTCGTAGGCGGCGACGGCGCGCAGACCGTCGCGGTCCAGGTGCGCCGACATGATCGAGCGACGTGACCTGGCCGCCTCGGGCCGCACCTCCATCGCCTCGGCGTAGACGTCGAGAACCTCGTCGCGGGCGTCGGCCAGCCCGGTCCGGTCGAGCTCCCGGATCTGCACCGTCACGCCAGCGGGTCCCGGCCGTCGAGGGTGCCGGTGGAGCCGATGACGTCGAAGCGCGCGAACAGCTCCTCGGCGTACCAGCGCTCAGGCTCCGTGCGCGCCACGACGGCGGCGTGGGCGGGGGAGCGGGCGAACTCGCGCACAGCCTGCGAGGAGTCCCACAGGCTGAAGGTTCCCTGCAGGCCGATCGGCGCCTCACCGATCCCGACTGCTGCGCGCAGGCCTGCACGCTCGGACAGATCCGCCGAGACGGGTGGCACAGCACGCCAGAAGCCCCGCGCTGTCGTAGGTCTCAGCCGCGCCCGGGTGAGTGCCGCCACGGGTCCGGTGGAGCGAACCGGGGTCGGGTCGCCGAACGGCTCCCGACCGCTCCACGTCCCGCGACTCGCGATGGGGCGCAGATCGATTCGCCAGGACTCGCTCGCCAGCTCCGCCCACGCTGCCGTCACCGGCGAGGACCGCTCGAAGTCCCGGGCCGCGTCCGCGCTCGTCCACGTGGTGAGGAGCCCCCAGCGCAGCGGGTCGGCGTCGCGAACGGTGAACGTGCGACCGTCACCGGTTCCGAGGAGCTTGGCGAAGCGGACCCCCGGCGTACGCCTGACACGACCTCTCTCCAGACCCATCCGCAGCAGAGCACGGGGGACGCCTGCGGGCTGGACGCGCCACAGGTGCAGCGTGACCAGCGCGGGCACGGCCTCGCTCACCCGGCCACCCCACGGACGACGACGGACGGGTGCACGTCGGTCAGCCTGTCACGCGTCGCGCCTCAAGGCGGTTGCCCATCAAGGCGCGTTGCCCATCAAGGTCCGGGGGTGGTCTGGGTGCTGGGGGCATCGCCGGGCTGGCCGGGCAGCTGGTCGGTCTGCCGGTCGGGGTTGCTGTCGCCCGACTGGTTGCCAGAGCACCCGGTGAGCACAAGACCCGTGGCGAGGAGCAGGGCGGCGAGAGGACGCTTCATGGGCCCGGCCCTTCCCCGGGAAGCCGGGGTCGTACCACGACGTTGGTCACCACCATGGAGACTGTCGACATGCAGCAGCTGGCGGAGCAGGCGGGCCGCGACCTTGAGGGCGCCACCGCGCAGGACATCCTGCGCTGGGCCGTCGACACCTTCGGGCAGGACTTCGTGATCGCCTCCTCCATGGGTGACGGGCTGCTGGCGTCGCTGGTGTCGTCCGTGGCGTCCGGGGTCGACGTGCTGTTCCTGGACACCGGCTACCACTTCCCCGAGACCATGGGCACCCGCGACGCAGTCGAGCAGGTCTACGACGTGAACGTCCGCACGATGCTGCCGCTGCTCACCGTCGCCCAGCAGGACGCCGCCCACGGTGAGCGGCTCTTCGAGCGCGACCCCAACGCCTGCTGTGCGATGCGCAAGGTCGAGCCCCTGGCTCGGGGACTCGAGCCGTACACCGCCTGGGCCTCGGGCATCCGGCGCGACGAAGCGGCGACCCGGCGCGACATCAACGTCGTCGAGTGGGACGCCAAGCGCGCCATGGTCAAGGTCAACCCGATCGCGGCGTGGACCCAGGCCGACGTCGACGCCTATGTCGCCGAGCACGGCGTGCTGGTCAACCCGCTGGCCTACGACGGCTATCCCTCGATCGGCTGCGCCCCGTGCACCCGCCGGGTCGCCCCGGGCGAGGACGCCCGCAGCGGCCGGTGGGCCGGCTCGGCCAAGACCGAGTGCGGCCTGCACGTCTAGCGCAGCGTTGGGATCACTCGAGCCCGGTCAGCCCCTTGTAGCGAACGCTGAAGGCCC
>JBBPYI010000215.1:0-5474 GCA_038200075.1 Mycobacteriales bacterium | reverse complement strand
GAACGCGCTGGGGCTGACCGGCCGCCACGATCACGGTCGCCTTCCAGGGTCACTACTCGCGCTTCGTGGACATGAACCCGGGCTGACCTCGTGACGTCACAGCGCACGGTGGAGATCGGGCCCAGCTCGCGTCCTGGAGTCGGATCAGGCGGTTGAAATCGGTCCGGCGCGCCGCCTGCGCACACCGGCCAGCGCCTCCCGGCCGGTGCCGAGCGTGCCGTTGATGCTCTGCCGGGAGCCGGCCAGGTCGGTGCGCAGGCTCGCCAGGTCGTTGCGGGCCCCGCGGGCGGGGCCGAACAGCAGCACCAGCACGCCGGCGGACAGCACGGCGGTGATGACGGCCAGCACGAGCAGCTGGCGGGCGGTCACGGTGGGTACGGCTCGATCGGTCACACCCTCTTCTCCCGGGCCGGCCCGGACCGCACGGCCCATCGACGTGGGGTGCGGCACACGGGGCAGGATGAGCCCGTGCGCCGACCCCTGCTGCTGGCCGTCATCGCCCTGCTCGCCAGCCTGGTGACGGCAGGTCTGGCCATCGGCATCCTGCTCGACGACCGTGCGGTCGACCAGCGCGGCAGCGTGACGGAGGGCGTGGTGACGAAGGTTCGCGATCGGCTCTGGCGCGATCAGGTCGTCGTCAGCCTGGACCAACTCGACGGCCGTCCGATCGTGGTGACCCAGGATGGTTCGATCCGCGTCGGGGAGCGGTTGCAGGTGGAGTACGACCCGGACGGGCCGGCGGTCGGCCGGGTTGCGGGCAGCGACCGGGATCGACGTGACGGTCGTCGGCTGCTGACCGGTGCCGCCGTCGCAGCTGTCCTTCTCGCAACCGGCATCCCGTGGAGACGCCGGAAGGCCGCCAGCCCAGGCTGACGACCCTCCAGACGATCATGCCCCGCTGCTGGACCTAGTCGACGACGACGTCACCCAGGTCGAGCCGCTGGCCGCGCTTGAGGACCAGCCGGCGGCTGACGCCGACACCGTCCGGCCCGGTCACTGTCAGCAGGTAGGACTCGGTCTTCTTGGCCGCCGCGATGATCGGGCGGGTCGAAGGGTTGACGTGCCACTGGAAGCGACCGTCGCTGCTCGACGTCATGGCGGTGGCGATCGTCTCGGAGTAGGCGCGCTGCCCCAGCGGGTTGCCGGCGCCTTTGGCCCACAGCAGCGTGTCGAAGGTCTTGGTCAGGGTCAGCGAGGCGGTGACGGGCTTGCGTCGCCCGTTGACCGCGCGGCCGGACACGATGGCGTGGCTGAGCTGGCCCTTGAGCTTCTGCTCGGCCAGCTCGTCGCGGGCGTCCGCGGTGAGCTTGAGGTCCGGGCGCTGCTCGGGGGCCAGGCAGGCGTACGAGGCGAGCAGCAGGTAGGCCTCGCGGTTCTTGGCGTACATCTCCGGCACGGTGTCGGCGTACGGCGGGTGGAAGCTGCTGCCGGCGTGCTCGAAGGTGTAGCCGATCGAGCCGAGCACGCCGTACGCGTAGTCAGAGGTGGTGCCGGTCGTGACGTAGAGGTCGATCGACTTCTGCGGCCGGTAGCCGTTGTAGGTGGCCATCGCCCGGCCCAGGCCCTCCAGCAGCGCGTTGTCGGGGGCGTCGTCGCGGGTGTCGCCCCATGCCCACAGCAGCAGATCACCGGAGGTGTGGTTGGTGACCATCGCGAGCACCTGGTGGCTCTTGAGCAGCCCCGAGATGTTCTTGGTCTCCTGCTCGCTGAACGGGTCGGTGCCGCGGTAGGTCTGGGAGAAGCCGTCGGCCGACGAGCCGCCCTCGTCGTCGCCCCAGGCGTACGCGTAGTTGCGGTTGGGGTCGACTCCGGTGGCGTCATAGCCCACCGGCTTGGCAGCCCGGCCGCCCACACCGACACCGGCGTCGCTGGCCAGCAGCGGCCGGCGGTTCTTGCGGACGTAGCGGCCCTGGCCGCCGAGCAGGATCGCCTCGGCCGGCAGGGGGTTGCTGACACCGCCGACCTCCCCGCTCTCCACCGGCGCGAACGAGCGGGTGTAGGCGAAGCCGTCGACATTGACGACCGGCACGACGATGGTCCGGACGTTGTCCAGGATCGCCTTCATGCGCGGGTCCTTCCTGGGGTTCTCCAGCAGGTCGTAGACCCACATGAGCGGCATCTCGGCGGCCGGCCACTCGCGCGCGTGGTGGCAGCCGTCCTGGTAGAAGACCGGCCGGCCGTCGCGGCGGTTGACGTCGGTGCAGACCTCCAGGCCGTACACGGTCCGACCCTGGAGCGTCTTGTGCGGCAGCTCGATGAGCTTGGCCTTGGTCGGGAAGCGCTTGGCCAGGGACCGCATGTCGGCCTCGTAGTCCGCCAGCACCCGGTAGTCGCCGTTGGTCTCACCCGGCTGCGCCGCGACCGTACGGCCGACCCGCGGCAGGGCCGCGTCCCGCGCGACGAGGTCGTCGACGTC
Organism: Mycobacteriales bacterium; assembly: GCA_038200075.1. GTDB lineage: Bacteria > Actinomycetota > Actinomycetes > Mycobacteriales > SCTD01 > SCTD01. Next base: position 3,058 of record JBBPYI010000215.1, on the reverse strand, counting down.
GACCTGGAAGCGCAGCCCGGTCGACTGCAGCCGCGCCAGGTCGCCCGGCCACAGCAGCACCTCGATCGCCCCGTCGGGGTGGACGACGTGGGTGTCGTCGAAGCTCGCCAGCAGACGCTGCTGCGCGCGACCGACGGCCCAGACGCGGGCGAGCTTAAGCGTCTCGACCGAGGTCGAGCCGGAGGCGGCGGAGGCGGCGGTGCCGACGCCGATCGCGCCCACGGCAGCGACGGCGCCCGCCCCACGGAACAGGCTGCGTCGGGACAGGCCAGGAGTGTCGATCGTCTCGGTCATGAACAAGGGAGTTCGCCGCCGCGGCCCAGGTTCCTGCCGACCGTCGGCGACCTCTCAGCGGCCGGTCGACCCTGACCGTCAGGGCGACGACCGGCAGCAGGATGGCCGCCACGCTCAGCCGACGACCAGGCGGGTCAGGCGGGTGCCGGCGTCCTCCAGCACCACGTCGTAGGTCCCGGCGCGGTCGGCGATGAAGCTCAGCTGCACCGGTCGCCCGACCGTGACCTGCGTACGCAGCCCGTAGCCCTTGACCAGCAGCCGATCGGCGACGTCGGCCAGCACCGTCAGGCGTACGGGCGTGTTGCGTCGCACGTCGATGGTGGCATTGGCCCCGGTGATCTCGCCGTTGGTGATCGTGATGTTGATCGGCAGGGGTACGCCCTCCTGGGCGACGCCGGAGGCCACCGAGGGCAGGCTGGGCTGGACGAGGATGGGGGCGGGGCCGGAGGGCTCCGGGTCCACGCTGGCCCCGCAACCGGCGAGTGCGAGGGTCACGGCAAAGGCGGTGGCGGCTGACCGGATCAGCGTCGCGGGGGCGGTCATGGATGCATGATCCCCCGTCGCGGCGGCCACACGCGACGGTGGTCCCGTCGAACTGTCGTGGCGGGCCGCTAGGTTGCACCCATGAGCCCCAGTGTGAGCCGTTCTGTCGACATCGCCGCCCCCGCCGATCGCGTGTGGGAGATCGTCTCGGACCTGCCGGGCATGGGGTCGCTCAGCCCCGAGAGCACCGGCGGAGTGTGGGCTGACGGTGCGGGCCCGGCGCTCGACGCGGTCTTCCGGGGCACCAACGCGCAGGGCTCCCGGACCTGGTCGACCCGCAGCCGGGTGGTGCGCTGCGAACCGGGCCGGGAGTTCGCCTTCGAGGTCAGCAGCGTCGGTCTGCCGGTGGCGCAGTGGAGCTACGAGCTGGCCGCGACGCCCGACGGGGGGTGCCGGGTGACCGAGACCTGGCAGGACCGCCGGGGTCGGCTGGTCGGGCTGGCCGGGCGACTGATGACCGGCGTGCAGGACCGCGAGGCCTTCACGGCGAACTCCATCGAGACCACGCTGGCACGGGTGAAGGCCAAGGCCGAGACCACCTCACCCTGAGCAGGCAGGGCATTCGTTGCAGATCCGTACTCAGTCCTGTGGATCGCGGCCGGGTTCTGCTTGCGCCCAGGACTGTCACGTGCCGGTGCGAGGATCTGCAACGATGTGTCGTACGCCACCACCAGCCTGTCCCTGACTCACCCGCCTGCCCCACCCCGGCGCCGCCTTCCCGCCCACCCCGCGGACCCGGCGATGCCACCCCGCCCCCGTGGCCGCCCGGCAACCCCGGAACGGCGCCAAGCGTTCAGAGGAGAACCGTGTCCGTGACGGACCTGTCCCCACAGCAGTCATCGCCGGCCGAGGCAGGTGCGGTGGCCACCAGCAGCACCGCCGGCCCCGAGCTGGTCCAGCTGCTCACCCCCGAGGGCGAGCGGGTTCACCACCCCGACTACGACGTCGACCTGACCGACGAGCAGTACCGCGAGCTCTATCGCGACCTCGTCCTGGTCCGCCGCATCGACGTCGAGGCGACCGCCCTGCAGCGCCAGGGCGAGCTCGGCATCTGGGCCGCGCTGCTGGGCCAAGAGGCGGCGCAGGTCGGCAGCGGCCGCGCCATGCGCGAGAAGGACTTCGCCTTCCCGACCTACCGCGAGCACGGCGTTGCCTGGTGCCGCGGCGTTGACCCGCTCAAGCTGCTCGGGCTGTTCCGCGGCGCGAGCAACGGCGGCTGGGACCCGCAGGAGAAGCGCTTCAACCTCTACACGATCGTCATCGGCAGCCAGACGCTGCACGCGACCGGCTACGCCATGGGGGTGGCCAAGGACGGTGCGGTCGGCGGCAACCCCGATGGCAGCGACGGCTCGGAGGCGGTGATCGCCTACTTCGGCGACGGGGCCTCCAGCCAGGGCGACGTCAACGAGGCGTTCGTGTGGGCCTCGGTCTACAACGCGCCGGTGGTCTTCTTCTGCCAGAACAACCAGTGGGGCATCTCCACGCCGACCGCGGCGCAGACCCGCATCCCGCTCGACCAGCGCGCGCTCGGGTTCGGCTTCCCCGGCGTGCGCGTCGACGGCAACGACGTGCTCGCGTCGTACGCCGTGACGCGGGCCGCCCTGGACAGCGCCCGGGCCGGCAACGGACCGACGCTGGTGGAGGCCTTCACCTACCGGATGGGCGCCCACACCACGTCCGACGACCCGACCCGCTACCGCCTGGCCAGCGAGCTCGAGGCGTGGAAGCTCAAGGACCCGCTGGAGCGGATGAAGTCCTTCCTCTACAAGCAGCAGCTCGTCGACGGCGACTTCTTCGGCCAGCTCGAGGCCGACGCCGACGCGCTGGCCGCCCGCATCCGCAAGGGGTGTCTGGAGATGGACGATCCGGAGCCGCTGTCGATCTTCGACGACGTCTACGACGAGACCACCCCGCTGCTGCAGGAGCAGAAGGCGGCGTTCGGCACCTATCTCGACGGCTTCTCCGACAAGGCGGCCCACTGATGGCTCAGCTCACGATGGCCAAAGCGCTCAACGAAGGCCTGCGCACCAGCATGGAGAAGGACCCGAAGGTCTTGCTGATGGGTGAGGACATCGGCAAGCTCGGTGGGGTCTTCCGGGTCACCGACGGTCTGCAGAAGGACTTCGGCGAGGACCGCGTCTTCGACACCCCGCTGGCCGAGTCCGGCATCGTCGGGACCGCGATCGGTCTGGCCATCCGCGGCTACCGCCCGGTCTGCGAG
>JBBPYI010000214.1:0-6450 GCA_038200075.1 Mycobacteriales bacterium | reverse complement strand
CGGCTGCCGCCGATCGGAACCAGGTTGAGGATGAGCCCGACAACCAGCAGGATCACGCCGATCGTAGTGAGAATGGCGGGGCCGACGATCAGGCCGATGAGCAGGAGGATGAGACCCAGGACGATCATCGCAAAACTCCAACCGGGGGCGAGGTCCGACGGGCCGAATGGCCGATCGTGACCGGCGACGAGCGCCGATCCCGCTATGCCCCGGCCCGCAAGGCTTTACCCACCGTCACCAGATTGTGACGCAAGCGCGGCCAGGTCGGTGAGCTGGGCTGTCAGCCAGCGGCGTACATCGTTGTGGTTCACGACCAGCGCGGCGTGCTCGCGCCGGTCGCGGCGCAGCTGCGCGGGCATGGTCAGGGCCTCGAACAGCGCGTCGGCCTGCTGCGCGATGTCGAACGGATGCAGGGTGACGGCGAAGCGCCCGAGCTCGTCATGGGCGCCGGTGGCCTCCGACAGCGCCAGGACCATGTCGCGCTCGGACAGCACGACAGCCTCCTTGGCCACCAGATTCATGCCGTCGGCGACGGCATTGACGACCAGGACGTCGCAGCGCCGGTAGGCCGCGGTCGCCAGAGCCATGTCGTGGGCGAACCGCAGGTCGACCGGCTGCCAGTCGCCGGTGCCGTGGTGGGCGTTGACGGCCGTCGCGGCCGCGCCGATCTCGGTCAGATAGGCGGCGTACTCGGGCACGTCCTGCCGGCTGGGCTGCAGCAGTGCCAGGAACAGCACCCGGCCGTGCAGCTCGGGGTGCTCGGTCAGCAGCAGGTCGTAGGCCTGGAACCCGCGCACGATGTTCTTGCTCGGATCGGTCCGGTCGACCCGCAGGATCAGCGCGCCCTCGCCGAGCTGGTGGTCCAGGTCGACCAGGTGCTCGTCGGCCGCGTCGGTGTGCGCAATCGCCTCGAGCTCCGGCACGTCGATGGAGATGGGGTAGGCGCGGACCCGCACGGTGCGTCCCGCGCTCTGGATCGTCATCGCAGACAGGTCGACCGGCAGTCCGAGCAGCTCCTGCGCGCAGAGCAGGAAGGAGCGGGCGTCGGCGCGGGTGTGGAAGGCCACGACGTCCGCGCCGAGCAGCCCGACCAGCAGCCGCTGGCGAAGGTCCGGCGGCAGCACCCGCCAGGCGTCCGGACCGGGCCAGGGGATGTGCACGAAGTGGCTGATCAGCGCGTCGGGGCAGCGCTGCCGGACCAGGTCGGCCACGAGGTAGAAGTGGTAGTCGTGCAGCAGCACGAACACCCGCCCGCCGGCCTTGTCGACCTGCTCGCAGACCGCGTCGGCAGCCAGCGCATTGGCCACGACGTAGCCGTCTTCGAAGGCGGCATGCTCGGCGCGCCCGAGCGAGGGGGTGCGGGGCAGGTCGTGCAGGCGATGCTGCAGGAACCACAGCAGCGGGTTGGAGATCACGCCGTAGAACGCCTCGTGCACGTCCGGCGGGACCTCGACCAGCCGCAAGCCGACGGTACGGCCCGGCTCGTCCTCGCCGTCGGCGAGCAGCCGGGGCTCGCCGTCCAGCGCCACCCGGACGATCCCCCCGTCAGCCTCCTGCGCGACCGCAGCATCCTCGCCGGAGGGCGCGACGCACACCCAGACCGCGTCGTCGAGGTGACCGGCCAGCCCGGTCAGGGCCGTGACCAGACCCCCGGCGCCGCGCTCGGCGGTGCGCTCTCCGGCGGCATCACGTCCGAAGGACACCGGGCCGCGATGCGACAGCAGGACGACGGGCAGGGGCGGTGCGAGGGGGTCCAGGGGCACCACCCCATGGTCGCCTATCCGGACGAGCTGTCGCCGACCGCCTTCTGCAGCGCCGCGAGCTCCTCGACGAGATAGCCCGCCATCACGTCCAGGTCCGGCACCAGCTCGCGGCAGGCGATCAGCCCGAAGTGCATGCCGTCCTCGAAGCTCATGACCGTGATGTTGAGCCCCTGCCCGTCGGCGATGGCCGACAGCGGGTAGTAGGCGAGCAGCCGGGCGCCGGCGTAGTAGAGCGCGACGTTCGGGCCCGGGACGTTGGAGATGATCAGGTTGAACGGGTTGAGCCACTCGACCAGGCGCAGCCGAGCGGCCATCCGGGCGGCCTGACCGGCCAGCGCCGGCATGGCGAACTGCGTGACGTCGGCCAGCAGGTTCGCCGGCAGCGCGCCGTGCTGCTCCTTGGCGGCGCGCATCGCCTCGTGGCACAGCGCGAGCCGCTCGGCGGGGTCCGCGACATGGGTCGGCAGCGGGGCGGTCATCGTCGAGACCCGGTTGCCGCCGGTGCCCTTCTCGGCCTCGGTCCGGACCGACACCGGCACCGCGGCGATCAGCGGCGAGTCGGGCAGCGCGTCATGGTCGAGCAGCCAGCGCCGCAGCGCTCCCGCGCACAGCGCCATGACGACGTCGTTGACCGTGGCGCCGGCAGCGTTCTTGACCGCCTTGACGTCGGCGATCGGGACGGTGCAGAACGCCCAGCGCCGATGCGGGGTGATGGGCTTGTTGAACGGCGTACGAGGCGCCCGCAGACCGGTCTGCGACAGCACGGCGCTCGCGCCCCGACGGGGCAGGACCCGGTCCAGCCCGGGGATCGCCGGACGTGCTGGGCTTCGCATCAGCCCGGGCAGCGACCGGACGACGCCGGCGCTGAGCTTGGCGGCTCGCACCGGGTGACCGGCAAGGGAGACCACGCTGCGCGCCAGCAGCGGGACCGATCCGGGCACCCGGTCGCCCTCCCAGGCAGGCACCTCGCCGAGATCGCGTCCCTCGGGCGAGAGGTCCAGCACCGCCGCCAGGATGTCGTTGCCCGACACCCCGTCGATGGCCGAGTGGTGGACCTTGCTGTAGATCGCCATCCGGCCGCCGGCGAGCCCTGAGATGAGGTAGAGCTCCCACAGCGGCCGGCGGCGGTCCAGCGGGCGGGCGTGCAGCCGGGCGGCCTGCTCGGCGAGCTGGCGGTCGTCACCGGGCGCCGACAGGCTGATCTCCCGGACGTGGAACTCGATGTCGAAGTCCGGGTCTTCGATCCAGTAGGGCTGGTCGAAGCCGAACGGCACCTCGGCCAGCCGGCGCCGAAACGGCGGCACCAGGTGCAGCCGGGAGGCGATGACCCCCTGCAGCCGCTCCAGGGTCAGCGGCTCCGGTGCGGTCGTGGGGTCCAGCACGCAGACGCTCCCGACATGCCCGTAGACCGCAGAGGTCTCCATGGCCAGAAATGCGTTGTCCAGGCCGGTCAGCTGCTGCATGAGGCTGTGTCTACCCGCCGGTCGGCGGGCCGACGACGGCGGGGGCGGTTACCCCGGCCGCGTGCAGGTGGTCCGGGCCCTGGACGGCGACGTGGCCGTGGACCGCGTCGGGCACGCTGACGTCGGCTGCCGGCCGTACGCCCGACGCCTTGCCCGCCTGGTCGAACAGCACGTCGACGACGGTGGGCTCGCCGTCCTTGCCCTGCGCGCAGTAGCGGTAGGCCGAGCCGTCGCGGCTGGTGGGCTGGCCGATCGCGGTCAGGAAGCCCTCGACGTTGAGCCCGAGCGCGGCGTGCAGGTCCTCGACCTGCGGCATCGAGCCGTCCCGGACGCAGTCGTTGGCGCCGTAGACGCCGCGCTCCCACATCGTCAGGTAGGTCTCGGCGCCGTTGAGCATGTCGGCCATGATCGCCCGCCCGCCACCCTGCGCGGCGTGCTTCTCATCGGCTGCGAGCTGCAGCTCCTGGTACCAGTCGGCGAACAGGCCGTACTGCGCGACGCCGTCGCGGTTGATGTCGAAGCTCTTCAGACCGCTCTTCTGCTGCACCAGCCGCACCCCGCCGATCGGGGCCTGCCAGCCCTCGGGCGTGTACGCCAGCTTCGTGCGGGGCTTGCTGCGCGGACCGGGCTGGCCGCCCAGGCCGTTGGTGTCGGCGCCGTAGCCGAGCCCGAAGTCGTAGCCCTCGGGGGCATTGGCGTCGGCCCAGGCCTTGTGCTCGGCCCAGCGGTCGGCGAAGGTCGCGGCGTCGCCCGTACGCGGTGCCACGACGCCGTCGAGGGCGTAGATGCGCTGGTAGATCACGTCGTTGCCCCAGCTGTGGCTGGAGATCAGCGACGGGCGGCGGGCGGGCTGCTTGGCCTTCGCGGCGCGGGCCCGCTCCCGCGGAGCGACGGTGGTCTGCAGCAGGTCCAGGGCCGAGCGCTGCGCGGCGGCGCTCATGTGGTCGGGGTCGACGATCATGCCCTTGTCGACCATCGCGGTGATCAGGTGCTTGCCGAGTGCGGTGAGCCCGCGGGTGTTGCAGTGCGGGCCGGGGCCGTAGGCCGGGGCCACGAAGCCCCGGGTCGGACCGAACATCTCCAGGATGCGGCCGGCGAGCGCGTCCACGCCCTCGGGCGCCTCGTCGGCGGCGTTGAGCTGGGTCTTGTCGTGCTGGTCGCCGGTCGGCTCGTCGGAGTGGCCGGGCTCCTCGGGGCAGGCCTGCATGTCCCAGTAGTGGCCGGTCGTCTGGCGGTTGCCGCTGTTGACGATCACGCCGGTGCTGCCGCCGTCGCCGGTGACGCCCGCCAGCGCGTTGTCGAACTTGTTGACCAGCTCCATCTGGCGTACGCCCATGTCGTAGACCTCCTGCAGGCGCTCGTCGATCTGCGCCTCGGTGCACTGCGGCTGGTCGGCCAGCTCGGTGCAGTCGAACAGCTCCGACACCTCGATGCCCAGGACGATCGCCATCCGCCCGGCGTTGATGGTGCGGCGCGCCTGCTCAGGGGTCGTGACGATCCGCAACCAGCCCTCACCGGGACCGCCCGACTGGGCGTCGATGTAGTCCTGCAGCTCGAACAGGCGCTGGGCCTGCAGACGCACGCTGTCCATCTCGTTGCAGGAGTTCTTCTTCTGCGGGAACTCCTGGCACAGCGAGGTGTTGTCGACCAGCAGGTTGGTGGTCAGGCGCAGCCCGCCGAGGTAGGCCCGCTCCAGCCAGCGCCAGTAGTACTGCTCGTGCGTCAGGGTGTTGTACTGCGGCCAGTAGTTGAAGGTCGGCCAGCCGACCGGGTCGTACGTCGTGACCGGCTCGGCCGGGCCCTTGCCGGCCAGGCCGACCTCCAGGGCCCCGTTGAGCACGTTGCCTGATCTGCGACAGTCGCCGAGGGCGTACTCCACGCCGTAGGGGTGCCAGGGCTGGCCGCAGCGCAGCTCGCCACCGAGGAACTCGTACGCCATGCCGTGCACGTGGGCTTCGAAGAAGCCCTGCACCTTCGCGGCGGCGCCGCCCTTGACCGGCTGCGGCCGGCCCGACGCGCCGGTCTCGATCTCGGGCCAGTTCGCACAGGCAGCGCCGTTGGTGTCGGCGTCGCCGGGGTTGTCGTCGCGGACGTGCTGCAGCACCAGCGCTGTGGCCGGTGCGGAGTCCGGTGCCAGCGCGGGGGCGCCGTCGCGGATCGTGAGGACCTGGCCGCGCGAGGGCAGGGCCAGGGTGTACGCCTGGTTGCGGCCCTTGGCATCAGGTCGGGAGCCGGCTGCCACCAGGCGCCAGTCGGCGTCCTTCGACGGCGCCGTCGCGATCTGCACGGACGGGGCGAGACCGGTCGGCAGGGCGGCGGTGGGGGAAGCCGCGAGATAGCCCCGCTTGTCCCACCAGGCGCCGGGATAGCTGGTGTCGCGGCCCTCGTTGGTCGCGATCAGGTAGTCGCCCAGCCGGGTGGCCTGGAAGTGGAAGGGCGCGGCAGCCCCCGCGTCGGGGGTCACGGTGAGCGCGCGGGTCAGATAGCCCTGGCCGGGCGCCTGGACCGTGTAGCAGCCCCCCGCGACCGCGTAGCGGTCCTCGGGCTGGGCCAGCCGGTCCTCGACGGCGCGGTCCTGGACCAGCGCGAACGGCACGGTCTGGGCGCTCGTCGTGGCGGGCGCCTTGCTCTGCGCGGCCTGCGCGAGCGCACCGGTGCCGGTCAAGGTCACCGCTGCCAGGGCCAGCAGGGCCCGCAGCGCACCGGGTCGCGAGGTGACGCGGAGCCTGCGGCCACGGGCGGGCTGGGTCACGGCGGGCTGGGTCACGGCGGGGCTCCACGGGTCGGGCGGGGCCGGTCGGGTCAGGACCGGTGTTTCCCGGGTGCTTCGACGGCGTTGCGTGCTTCTCCTGCACAGACCGTGCACCTACCGGCGCGAGTCTCGCTATCGGCGCGACCCCAGCAGGGTGTCGAGCCAGCTCGCGGACCGGGTGCTGCCGAGGATCTCCTTGACGCTCGGCACCGCCGGGACGTCCTCGCGGGTCGGACCCTGGTCGGCGGCCTTGCGTCCCGGCGTACGGGTCGCGGCGATGGCGGGCCTGGCCGGCGGGTCGGCGACGACGATCGGGGGAGCGGGTTCGGGTTCGATCGTCGCCTCGACCTGGGGCTCGACCTCTGGCTCACGGCTCTGCTCGAGCTCCGCGCGGGCCGCGGCGGCCTGCTCCTCAGCGTGCCGGAGTCGCTGCTCCAGGACGCTGATCTGCCCCGTGTGCTCGCGCGTGCGG
>JBBPYI010000213.1:0-4634 GCA_038200075.1 Mycobacteriales bacterium | reverse complement strand
GGAGCAGCCGAGCCCACCCGGAGGCCACGGTGACGCAGTACGCCGTCGAGCTCGACCCCCAGCCCGTTCACCGCTCGTTCCGGCTCACCAGGCCGGGGGCCGCGGCCGCGGTCGCCAGCCAGGTGCGGCCCTCGATCGTGCTGCCCGACAGGGAGGCCCGCGCCCTGCTGGTGGGCGCCGAGCACCAGGACGTCTCCAAGGGTGGCTGCTTCTCAGCCGGTCCCGCGGGGGTGCAGGTGTGGAGCGGGCCGTGGACGGGGCTGCTGGGCAGCAAGGGCGACGCGGTCCATCTCGGCTCGGTCGATTGGTCCTATGACACGCCGTCGCGGCACTACATCACGGTCTACCGCGTGATGGTGACCGCCAAAGGCGCCGCTGCCGGGCAGACCCCGGAAGGCCTGCTGGCGCGGGTGCTGGCCCTGGCGGGGATCGTCGCGCCGGCCGCCGCCGTCAGCCTCGCCGTGCCACCTCCGCGCGACCCCTTCCGCTCGGCAGCGCAGCGGTCGGTCGACCTGACCGGCTGACGCAGAGGTCACCAGGAGCCTGGACCTCCGCGAGAGCCCGGCCCGCGAACCGCGTCGGCGTGGAGCGGGACGGTGAGGTGGCCGGGGCGCGCTGGTGGATGTCCTGGCTCCCGAGCGCGGCCGGCCGGGGGTCGCGCCCACCGTGCGGCCGGCACGCCTCTGCGGACGGCCACCCCGGGAGCCCCGACCTCCACGAGCCGCCCCACACCGCGAGCGGGCGCCCAACCGCCGTCCGCCTCAGCGCGACGCCCCGTCTCGCGGAGGTCCTGACTCCCGCAGGCCGGCCCCGAGAACGCGCCAGAGCCCCCACCGGCGGACCGGCAGGGGCTCTGGGCTTGCACACACCACAGGCGGCGTAGCCCTGCTTGGAGGGGTCAGCCCGTCCCCTGCTCAGGCCACCTCGCGCAGCGCGCCGGTGCTCACGTCGTAAATGAAGCCGCGGACGGAGTCTTTGAGCGGGATCGACGTCTCGGCGTGGATGCGCGCGATGCTCTGGCGTACGTCGGCCTCCAGGTCGCTGAACGCCTCCGAGGCCCAGCTGGGGCGTACGCCGGTGTCGGCCGCGATGCTGTCGCGGAAGTCCTGGTCGGTGAAGGTGAGCATCCCGCAGTCGGTGTGGTGGATGAGCACGATCTCCTTGGTGCCCAGCAGGCGCTGGCTGATCGCCAGCGAGCGCAGCTCGTCCTGGGTGATGACGCCGCCGGCGTTGCGGATGACGTGCGCGTCGCCTTCGGACAGGCCGAGCAGGCCGTACGGGTTGAGCCGCGCGTCCATGCACGCCACGACCGCGATCTGCTTGCCGGGAGGCATCGGCAGGTCAGCCTTGTCGAAGGAGGCGGCGTACGCCTCGGCGTTCTTGAGCAGCTCGTCGGTCACGGTCACAGCGGTCTCCCAGGGGGTCAGGGGGCCGTCGGTGCCGACCCCTGGGCATTGCACCACATTTCCTAGTAGACCACTAGGAGATGCTGCCGTGCCAGGCTCACCCCATGACCGCCTCCACGCTGGTCGCCGAGGCGACCCGCCGCTCGGGAGTGCTGTGGGTGTCCAGCCCCACGGTCGCTCCGGCGCTGGTCTGGCACGTGTGGCACGACGGCGCGGCGTACGTCGTGTGCGGTGGCGCGGAGCAGGCCCTCGCGCCGCTCGGACCCACGGCAACCGTGGCCGTGCGCGCCAAGGCCGGCGCGCTCGTCGTCCAGTGGGAGGCGGTAGTGAGCAGGGTGGACCCGGGCAGTGCGCGCTGGGACGAGGTCACACCGCTGCTGGCCGCCGAACGGCTCAACGCCAGCTCGGTCCAGGACCTGCCCGGCCACTGGGCGGCGACCAGTACCGTCCTGCGACTCTCGCCGGTCTAGCCCGCGCCCGTTCTCATGCCCACGCGATCAGGACAGGGCGATGACGGTCGGGGTGCTCACCGCGCGGACGCTAGTACCGCAACGCACCCTGGTCTTGATCACAAGGGAAGTGACGCGGTCGTGAGCACTTCCCTTGCGACCATGACCGAACGAATCGGACATCAGTACCGCGCAGCCTCGCCCGTCACAGTGATCACGCGGTAGGTGACCCGCCCGCCGCCACTGCCCTCGTGATCATGAGCGAGGGCCGGTCGGGGTAGGGGTAGGGGGCAGCCGGCCCGAGCTACGGCATGGTCATGCCGCCGTCGACCGGCAGGGTGATGCCGGTGACGTACGACGCGGCGTCGCTGGCCAGGAACACGCCGACCGAGGCGAGCTCGGCGGGGTCGCCGAGGCGGCCGGCGGGCGTGAGCATCTTCACGAGCTCGGCCTCGGAGTCGGCCAGCTCGTCGGTCATCTCGGTCGGGAAGTAGCCCGGCGCGATGGCGTTGACGCGGATCCCCTTGCGGCCGGTCCACTGCGCGGCGAGGTCCCGGGTGAGGCCGATCAGGCCGGCCTTCGAAGAGGAGTACGCCGCCTGGGGCAGCGCCCCGGGGTGGATGCCGAGCACGCTGCTGATGTTGATGATCGAGCCGCCGCCGACGTTGGCCTTGGCGAAGGCCTGCGCCATCCAGTAGGCGCCGTTCAAGTTGACGTCGAGCACCCGCCGGAACTCCTCGGGCGTCTCCCGGGTCGCCGGCTTGGCCCAGCCCAGGCCGGCGTTGTTGATCAGCACGTCGACCCGGCCGAAGACCGACACGGCCTGTGCGATCAGCGCGGTGCACTGCTCGGGGTCGGTGACGTCGGTCTTGAGGTGGGTGTAGCGACGGCCGGCGGCCTCGACCAGCGCGCCGGTCTCGGGCAGCCGGTCGACCCGGCGGGCGCCGAGCACGAGGTCGGCGCCGGCCTCGGCGAAGGCCTGCGCGAAGGCGACCCCCAGCCCGGAGGAGGCGCCGGTGACGACGACGACCTTGTCGTCGAGGCGGAAGCGGTCGAGGACGGACATGCGGGGCCTCCTGGAACGGCGTTCGGTTCCGCGCATCGTGCACCACGTCACAGCGCGGTCGCAGGCGGCCCCGGCAGTAGCCTCGCGGCGTGAGCACCGCCAGCCGCGTCTTCGTCGCCCGCGTCGCCGGCCTGCCCGTCTTCGACCCCAACGGCGACCAGGTCGGCCGGGTCCGCGACGTCGTCGTCGCGCTGCGGATCGGCCGGGACGCCCCCCGCGTGCTGGGCCTGGCCGTGGAGATCCAGGCCCGGCGGCGGATCTTCGTGCCGATCGGACGGGTCACCAGCGTGGATCCGGAGGCGGTCGTGCTCACCACCGGCACGGTCAGCCTGCGCCGCTTCGAGCAGCGCCCCGGCGAGACCCTCGCGCTCGCCGAGCTGCTGGACCGCTCGGTCACGCTGCTGGGGACCGACGAGAAGGTCACCGTGCTGGACCTGGCGATGGAGCAGGCCCGTACGGGCGACTGGCACATCACCAGGGTGGCCGTGCGCAAGGGTCACGCTGGTGGCCTGCGTGGCCGGCGGCGCGGCGAGGTCGTGCAGCTGCCCTGGGACGAGGTCAGCGGCTTCTCCCTGCCCGAGGACGGGCAGGGCGCGGCCAACCTGCTGGCCGTCTTCGAGAAGCTCCGCCCCGCGGATCTGGCCGGCGTCATGCACGACCTGTCCGGCAAGCGCCGGGCCGAGATCGCGGCAGCCCTGGACGACGAGCGCCTGGCCGAGGTGCTGGAGGAGATGAGCGAGGACGAGCAGGTCGAGCTGCTCGGAGGTCTGGAGGACGAGCGCGCCGCCGATGTGCTCGAGGCCATGGCGCCCGACGACGCCGCCGACCTGCTGGGCGAGCTGCCGATCGCCGAGGCCGAGCGGCTGCTGGAGCTGATGGAGCCCGACGAGGCCGGCCCCGTACGCAGCCTGCTCGCCTACTCCGACGACACCGCCGGCGGTCTGATGACGCCCGAGCCGGTCATCCTGCCGCCCAACGCCACGGTGGCCGAGGCGCTCGCCCGGATCCGCAACGCCGACCTGTCGCCGGCCCTGGCCGCGCAGGTCTACGTCGTACGCCCGCCGTACGAGACGCCCACCGGCCGCTTCCTCGGCACCGCCCACTTCCAGCGGATGCTGCGCGAGCCCCCTTCGGCGCTGGTCTCCAGCATCGTCGACACCGACGTCGACCCGCTCGCGCCGGACTGCCCGCTGGCCGACGTCACCCGCCACCTGGCCTCCTACAACCTGGTCGCGACCCCGATCGTGGACTCCGAGCAGCGCCTGCTCGGCGCCGTCACCGTCGACGACGTCCTGGACCACGTGCTGCCGCAGGGCTGGCGGGACACGCGGGTGCGCCGTGGCTGAGCGCAGCCCGCGGCGCGTACGCCTGGACACCCCGCTGGAGCCGCGCCGCAGCATCCGGCCGCACTACGACCCGGACGCGTTCGGGCGGGTGTCGGAGCAGATCGCCCGTTTCCTGGGGACCGCCCGGTTCCTGGTCTATCTGACGGTCCTGGTCATCGTCTGGCTGGCCTGGAACTTCTTCTTGCCGGAGAGCGCCCAGTTCGACCCGCGGAAGAGCAACTTCACGCTGCTCACGCTGATCCTGTCGCTGCAGGCCTCCTACGCCGCGCCGCTGATCCTGCTCGCCCAGAACCGGCAGACCGACCGCGACCGGATCAGCTCGGATGAGGACCGCGCGCAGAACGAGCGGCTGCAGGCCGACGTGGAG
>JBBPYI010000212.1:0-8510 GCA_038200075.1 Mycobacteriales bacterium | reverse complement strand
TCAGTCGCTGCTGGCCAGTGGCTGGCTGCCCGGCAACATCCGCATCCTCACCGACGAGCAGGTCACCGGTCGCGCACTGCGGGACGGGATGGCCTGGCTGGTCGGCAAGGGTCAGCCGGGGACGTTCACGCTGTTCCACTACTCCGGGCACGTCAAGCAGAAGGGCGGCACCCGCGAGGCCCTCTGGCCGGTCGATCGCGACTTCGTCGACGACAACGAGGTGGCGCGAGTGCTGTCGAAGGTGCAGGGCCGGATGTGGGTCGACATCGCCGGCTGCGAGGCGGGCAGCTTCATGGAGGGCCTGCCGAACAACCGCATCCTGGTCAGTGCGAGCAGCAAGCAGACCGAGAAGTCCTACGAGTACCCCGAGTGGAGCATGTCGGTCTGGACCGGGCTGCTGTTCGACCTCGGGCTCGGCCAGGGTCAGGCCGACGCCGACGGCGACGGTCGTACCACGGTGGGGGAGTCGCTGCGCTACGCGACCTACTACGCGCAGGCCATCACGCTGGGCCAGCGCCCGTACGGTCGGCAGACCCCGCAGAGCGCCGGCGCCGGCGACCTCGGCTGGACCCTGGCGGACCCGCCGGCCTAGTCAGGCGCCCGGCTTGACCACCATCAGCACGATGACCACCGTGAACGCCAATGCGGCCAGGCCGCCAGCCACCGAGATCTTCCCGGCGTACACCGCCCCGTCGCCGCCGGTTTCGATCGCCTCGGCGGCGTCGGTCTGCGCCGGGACCGCGACCACCAGCAGCAGCACGACAGCCACCAGCCACAGGACGTAGGACGCGCCGATCCACGCCTGGCCGAACCCCCACTGCCCGCCGGTGTCACCGAGCCCGACCAGCGCGCTGCCGAGCACGACGACCACGATCGAGGCAAGCGCGTAGAGCCGGGTGGTGCGGGCGTGGTCGCGCAGCGCGTCGAGCCGGCCGGCCCGGGCGGCCCGGGCGGCGAGCGGGGGAGCCGCGAGCAGCGGGCCGATGACGGCGACCACCGCGATCAGGTGCAGAGCCAGGACGAGGGCGTAGGCGCCGGTGTACTTCACGCCGCCGAGGCTACGCAGCGCCGGTTGCCGGGAGGCAGGACATCCGCGACGGGGCCAGCGGCTGGTGCCGGCCCCGGTGATGCGCTGGCGAGGGCTGCTCGGGTGGCTGTGGTGGAGGTCGTGGCTCCCGCTGAATGATGTTCATGACGCAGCGTGACCTACGTGGGAGACTTGGCTCACAACAGCAGGACATCCGGTCAGGGTGTCGAAACGAACAGGGAACGCGGGTGGCACCCAGCCGTCGTCCGTCGCCGCAGGAGGTCTACGCATGAGCTCTCGATCGATCAAGGCCCGGCGCGCGAGCGCCGTCGTGGTCGCTGCCGGCCTTGCGGTCCCGTTGTGGGCCGTCCCGTCCGCCTTCGCCGCCACGTCCAGCGAGCCGGCCGCGACCGGTGCCTACTTCTACAGCGCCGGTGTCGACAAGCCCGAGCAGTCTCCTGCCGCGCCGCCGAACGTCACCGGGGACCGCACCGACATGGTGGCGCCGGAGCACCTGGCCGTGGCCGTCCGCGTGCCCAACCAGGTCGACAAGATGTCGTTCCTGTCCTTCGACCTGACCTCGGTGCCGTTCGACGCGACCATCACCTCCGCGGTGATCTCGGTGCCGCTCGCGCCCGACGGTGACGGCAACATGTCGCAGAGCCCGGCCGCCGCCAAGGTGCGCGCCTGCGCTGCTGGCGACGAGGGCTTCAACGGCGAGGACGGCGCGTCCTTCGCCCAGGCGCCGTCGGTGAAGTGCGACGTCTTCATGGCCCCGGCCAAGGACAGCGCCGACAAGAAGTCCTACACCTTCGACGTCAGCACACTCGCTGCGTCATGGCTGACCGAGGCCAACAACGGGTTGGCGCTGACCGCTGCCGACGGCGCGACCTCCAGCCCGTTCCAGGTGGTGTTCATGCCGTTCGCCGAGGCCAGCATCGCGCTGACCTACACCGTGCCGCCGACCGAGATCGACACGACGGTCGTCCCGCCGGTCGACCCGGGCAGCGCGGACACCATCGACAGCGCCGACGCCGGTGGCGGCTTCGCCAGCGACCCGGGCACCTTCGACTCCGGCTCGGCCGACACCGGCTCGAGTTTCGTTGACACCGCACCCGCTCCGGAGTTCGGCGTCGCCGAGTCGCCCGCCATCGACGCGGCCGTCCCGGAGCCCGAGGTCGGCGCTCCCGCCGCCCCGCTCGCCGCCGGCGCCGCCCCGGTCGCGGTCAGCAACGTCGCGAACGTCCGGCCCAGCGAGGTGCTGACGCCCACGACGACGGCCTGGCTCGGCGCGCTGCTGTTCGCCGGCCTGCTGGCGCTGCTGTCGCTGATCATGGGCGACGCGAAGGTCCCCGCCCGCGCCGTGAGCCAGACTCGCCTGAGCCAGGCCCTGCAGGAGCGCGAGCGCGCTGCTGACG
Organism: Mycobacteriales bacterium; assembly: GCA_038200075.1. GTDB lineage: Bacteria > Actinomycetota > Actinomycetes > Mycobacteriales > SCTD01 > SCTD01. The sequence goes on along the minus strand of JBBPYI010000212.1, from coordinate 6,065 downwards.
CGGGCCGTCGTCGACCGCTGCGCGCGCTCGGCGCCTGATCCCGCACGTCCTGCCAGCCCCCCCGTCCTGAACCCAGCTCCAGGAGCGTTATGAACCTCGCCCGTCACCGCGGCTTCGTTGCCGCGATCCTCTGCTCGGCCGTCCTCACTGCCGCCTGCGGTCTCAAGCCGGCGGTGAAGGACACCCTTGCCCAGGGCGGCGCGGTCGCCGGCGCAGGCCAGGGTGGTCAGGTCGCCGTCGACAGCGACGGCGACGGCACCGTCGACGCCTTCGTGCCGGCCGATGGCACCGGCGATGGCACCGGCGGCACCGACCCCGGGACCACGGTCGACGGCACGACCACTGACCCCGGTGGCGGGTCCAGCAGCGGCACGGACACCACCGGCAGCACCGGCTCCGGCAGCACCGGCACGGGCAGCACCGGCACGGGCAGCACCGGGACCGGCAGCACCGGCACCGGCGGTACGACGCCGAACGGCAGCGCGCCGCAGGGCCAGGCGCCTGCGGCCCCCGCCGACCAGCCGGTCGGTCCCGACAGCAAGATCGGGATCGACGACAAGGCCAAGACCATCAAGATCTTCCTGCACGGCCCGTTGACCGGCGCCGGCGTGCCGCAGGACTCCTTCAAGTCCGGCACCCCGAAGTACTGGGACAACAACGGCAAGCCGCGCCTGATCAAGGGCTACCGCGTCATCGCCGAGGCCTTCGACGACAAGTACCAGCCGGGTCCGGCGGTCAAGGCGTGCAACGCCAAGGCCAAGGAGGGCTTCCTGATCGTCGGCGGCGCCGGCACCGACCAGATCCAGGCCTGTGCCCGCTCCTCGGTGCTGGCTCGCGGCAACGTCCCCTACCTGTCGGCGGGCGTCACCGAGAACGGCCTGGGTGGTCTGAAGAACTACTTCGCCACCTCGCTGACCTACCCCAAGCAGGCGCGTCTGGTCATCGACATGGCCAAGAAGGGCGGCTACCTGGCTCCGAAGAACGGCAAGGGCTGGGCGATCGTCATCTCCAACACGCCCAACTTCCTCGATGCTGAGCAGGCCATCGTCGGCGCGCTGCAGAAGGCCGGCCAGAAGGCCACCGTCATCCGCACCCCGAAGACCGGCGCGGACTCCACCACGGTCGCCAACCAGCTGCGCGAGGGTCAGTTCGAGAGCGTCTACTTCCTCGGTCAGCCGCTGTTCTTCATCGAGCTCGTCGGCAAGGTCGGCTGCCCCGCCTACTGCCCGCAGTGGGCCGGCGTCGGTGTCTCGATGGGTGTTAACTCCGTGCATGGCCTGGCCTGCCGAGGCGCCGGCAACCAGTACAAGGGCGAGTTCCTCTCCCCCTACCCCGGCCTCGACATGGCCTCCAAGCTCGCTCCCGGTGTCAGCTTCAAGGACGACATCGAGTTCTCGATCTACGGCTCCAGCCAGATCCTGGAGCAGATGCTGCTGACCGTGCCCGGCAAGAGCTTCACCCGCGAGTCCTTCATCTCCTCGGTGCAGGGCAAGACGTTCAAGGGCGGCATCTTCCCGGGCCTGACGTTCACCAACGGCCGGTTCGGTGGCACCGCGGCGTACGCGCTCAAGAGCGACTGCGCCAAGGGCGTCTACAAGACCAACGGCTTCTACAAGTAACTCCCTCCCCTCGTACGACAACCGCGCCCGCCGCTCCCTGGAGTGGCGGGCGCGGCGACGATCAGGTCCATGTCATCCTCGGTGCCGCACACGTGTGGCACCCGGCCGGGAGGTACAGCAACAGTGGTGACGCCCTTGGCGTTTGAGTTCAGCAGCCGCATCGTCACGCCGGTCGTGTCCGGCGCCATCAACGGCGCCGTCTACGGCCTGCTCGGGCTGGGCATCGTGCTGCTCTACAAGGGCAACCGGATCTTCAACTTCGCGCAGGCGGAGTTCGGTGCGGTCGCGGCCTTCGCCTGCTACGCCGGGCTGACCGGTTTCGGCTTCATCCCCAAGGTGCCCTACCCGATCGCCGCCATCTTCGGGGTCGCGGTCGCCGTGCTGGTCGCCCTCGGCACCGAGCGTCTGGTGATCCGTCCGCTGTTCAGCCAACCCAAGGTCACACTCGTCGTCGCCACCGCCGGCGTCGCGCTGCTGATCATCGCTGCCACCGGCTTCCTGTTCGGCGCCGAAGGTGTCACGCTGGACCCGGTCTTCCAGGGCCCGGCGTTCACCAGCGGCGGCCTGCGGGTAACCAAGCAGGGCCTGGTCATCGTCTTCGTTCTTATTGTCCTGGCGCTCGCGTCTGCGCTGTTCTTCAGCCGGACCCGGACCGGCACGGCGATCCTGGCCGTCTCGATGGAGCCGACCGCGACCAGCCTGGTCGGCATCAGCGTCAACAAGATCTCGGCCCTGACGTGGGGCTTCGCGGGCCTGCTCGGCGGGGTCGCCGGCATCCTGTTCGCTGGCAACAGCGGAGTGCTCGGACCGGGAGTGCTGACCGCGCTGGCCCTCATCCCGGCCTTCACGGCGGCGGTCTTCGGTGGTATCACCAGCCTGCCCGGCGCCTTCCTCGGCGGCGTGGTCATCGGTGTCGTTCAAGCGCTCGGGGCCCGCAACATCCCCGAGAGCGTGGTGCCGTCGGCCAACCAGGTCGTCGTCTTCCTCATCCTGCTCACCGTCCTGCTCGTTCGTCCCGCCGGCCTGCTCGGCAAGGAGACCTGATGACGCTCACGGCGCCCGCCCCCGAGGCAGCCACAACCGGCAGCGCCCCCGACGAGGGTGGCCACGGCAAGGCCGGCCGCGACTTCGGCCCGATCCGCTGGCTGCCGCGAGCGGTGGTCTACCTGCTGCTGGCGATCTGGCTGCTGGTGCTGATCCCCGGGTCCGAGGTCTACGCGCCGTTCGCCGCCGACGCGGTCATCTACGCCATCGTCGCGCTCTCGCTCAACATCATCATCGGCTACACCGGACAGCTCTCGCTGGGACACCAGGGCTTCTTCGGCATCGGCGCCTTCGCCGCGGCGTACTCCCTGACCGTGCGGGGCGTGCCGTTCGCACTCACCTTCGTCATCGCGATCCTGGTCGCCGCCGGCTTCGCGCTGCTGCTCGGGATCGCCGCCCTGCGCATCACCGGGCTCTACCTGGCGCTCATCACGCTGGTGTTCGGGCTGACCCTGGAGGGCTCGCTGTTCGAGGTGCAGGAGTTCACCAACTCCGGCGCCGGCCAGCCCGCCGACCGGCCGGAGTTCCTGTTCGACGATGGCCGGTTCTACCTGTTCTGCCTGGCCTTCCTGGCCGTCGCGTTCTATCTGGACTGGCGGCTGACCAAGTCCAAGACCGGCCGCGCGCTGCTGGCGCTGAAGGAGAACGAGCGGGTCGCGGAGGCGTTCGGCATCAACGTCACGACCTTCAAGCTGCTGGCCTTCGTGCTGTCCGGCGGGCTCGCGGGCCTGGCCGGTGCGCTCTACGCGTACCGCGTCGGCAACGTCGTAGGCAGCGATTTCGGCTTCTTCCTGGCCCTCACGTTCGTGCTCATGACGGTCGTCGGCGGCCTTGGCAACCGGATCGGCGTGATCCTGGGCGGGACGCTGTTCGCGGTCCTGGACTACCTGCTCGAAGGTCCGCTGAACTTCCTGGAGCGAGGGTTCGTTACCGGCGGCTCGGCGCTCGGTTTCAACGTCAACAACCTCGAGCAGTACGACGTCGCCTTCATCGGCGCCCTCGGCCTGCTGCTCACCCTGGTCTTCAACCCCGGGGGCATCGCCCAGCAGAACAAGCCGTTCTTCGACTGGCTGGCCGGCAAGCGGTTCTCGCTGCACGGCGACAAGGACTCCGGTCCCGCATCCGTGGAGGGCTCCAGTGTCCGTGCTTGAGGTTCGCGACCTGGCGATCCGCTTCGGCGGTCTGCAGGCGCTGCAGGGCTTGAACATCGAGGTCAACGAATACGAGATCGTCGGACTGATCGGGCCCAACGGCGCGGGCAAGACGACGGCGTTCAACTGCATCACCGGCTTCTATCAGCCCAACACCGGACAGGTGCTCTACCGCGGCAAGGACGTCACGACCAGCCCGCCGCACGTCAAGGCCGCGATGGGCTTCGGCCGCACCTTCCAGAACGTCGGCATGGTCAAGAGCGCGACCGCGCTGGAGAACCTCAAGACCGCCCAGCATGCCAAGGTGTCCTACGACGTCGCGAGCGGTCTGATTGGGGCGGGCAACACCTTCCGGGTCGAGCGCCAGCTCAAGGCCAAGGCTGAGGCGATCCTGGACCTGCTGGGGCTTGCAGACATCCGCGACAAGCGGGTCGGCGGACAGTCCTACGGCACGCTCAAGCTGCTCGAGCTCGGCTGCGCCCTGGCGACCGACCCCGACATCCTGCTGCTGGACGAGCCGACCTCGGGCATGGGGCCGGACGAGTCCGACGAGCTCGGTGAGCGGCTGCTGACCTTGCGTCGGGAGTTCGCCCTGACGATGCTGGTCATCGAGCACCACGTCCCGCTGGTGCTGCGCGTGTGCGACCACGTCTACGTCCTGAACTTCGGCCGACTGCTCGCCGAGGGCAAGCCGGCGGTCATCCAGACCCACCCCGAGGTTGTCGCGGCCTACCTCGGCGGCGAGGCGCCCGAGGCGCTGGAGCAGACGACCGAGACCGACGAGGACGCCGAGCTCGACACGCTGACCGGCCGCGCCGTCATGGAGCACGAGAAGCCGGAGCCGGCCGCCGTCCGGACCCCACGAGCACGGCGGACGCCCGTGGTGGACGAGGCGCCGACCGAGGAGATCGCGATACCACTGCGACCCAAACGGCGTACGCCCGCGGCAACGACCCTGACGCCCGCGGCCCGCAAGCCCGCCGCCCGTACGCCCGCGGCCCACACCCCTGTCGTCCGCAAGGCGGCCCCCCGGAAGTCGACCACCAGGAAGGACCCGTCGTGAGCCTGCTGGAGATCTCCGAGCTGCGCACCGGCTACGGCGCGCTGCCGGTGCTGCAGGGCATCTCGTTCAACGTCGAGGAGGGCGAGACGGCCGTCATTTTCGGCCTGAACGGCGCCGGCAAGACCACGACCGTCAACTGCCTGGCCGGCGTCTTGCCGACCTGGAGCGGTGAGGTGCGCTTCGAGGGCAAGAAGCTGTCCGGACAGGACGCGCCCGGCATCGTCAAGGCCGGCGTCGCGCTCTCGCCAGAGGGCCGGCGCGTGTGGCCGGGACTGACGGTGCTCAAGAACCTCGAACTCGGCGCCTGGGTCCGCAAGGACCAGAAGCAGATCGGCCAGACCATCGAGCAGGTCTTCGGCTACTTCCCCCGGCTCGAGGAGCGCAAGGACCAGCTCGCCGGCACCATGTCCGGCGGCGAGCAGCAGATGCTCGCGATCGGCCGAGCCATCATGAGCAAGCCGCGCCTGCTGATGATCGACGAGGCCTCGCTGGGGCTGTCGCCCAAGCTCGCCCAGACCGTCTTCCAGGTCGTCTCGCAGATCAACGCCGACGGCACCACAGTCATCATCGTGGAGCAGAACGTCGGCGTGCTGCCCTACGCCGACCAGGCCCTGATCATGGAGAAGGGGTCGCTGACCTTCGACGGTCGCGGCAAAGAGCTCGAGGAGTCCGGCGAGCTCAAGCGCACCTACCTGGGTGAGGCCGCAGCCGAGGCCCACTAGTCCTTGCTGCGCCACCCCCTGCTGGTCGGAACAGTGGGTCGTGGGTACCGGTGATCCAGGGGACGTGCAGGTGGTGCAGGGTCAATCGGCCCTGGTGCCACATCGTGTGGTGCCGTCGGCACAGCAGCAGGTTGTCGATAGTGGTCTTGCCGCCGTCGACGCGGTGGTCGAGGTGGTGGGCGTCGCAGAACGCCGGCGGCCTGGTGCACCCGCGCACCGCGCAGCTCTTGTCCCGGGCCTTTCGCCGCCCGCTGGGCGGCGGTGATGGATTCGCCGGGCTTTGTTGGGCCTTTGACCTGACCTCGGCCGTTCAGCAGCAATCTTTGGCTGCGTCGTACGCCCTGCCGTTCTCGGTGCCAGCAGCGCCCGGGTCGTGCTCGCCACCGGCACCGAGATCACGAACGACCAGCTCGCGACGGTCGTTCTCGGTGCCACGGGCGCCCGGGCGGCGCTGGAGGCCGGCACC
>JBBPYI010000211.1:0-12130 GCA_038200075.1 Mycobacteriales bacterium | reverse complement strand
TCGGTGTCGTGCGCGATCCGCGGGTCGACCTCGATCGAGACCCGGCCGTCCACGCGGTCGGAGCTGTCGAACACCGGGCGCAGCACGTCGCAGGCCCAGCGCACGTCGTAGGTCGTCAGCGCGCGCACTGCCTCGCCGACGTCGGTGCCGCGCAGGGCGAGGTCGCGGACCTGGTCGTCGTAGGCGGCGCCGTCCGACAGCGCCTTCTGGAAGATCGACGGGTTGGTGGTGACTCCGACGACGGAGGAGTCGCGGACGAGCTCGGCGAGGTTGCCGGAGCGCAGGCGCTCGCGGGACAAGTCGTCGAGCCAGACCGCCACGCCGGCGGCGGACAGGTCGGCCAGGGCGTTCATGGGGTCTCCTCGATAGGTCTGGGTGGGTCTGCGGGAAGGAGCTAGTTGCCGTTCGTGGTCATGCCCAGCGCCGACAGCGACGCACGCGCGGCAGCCACCGTCCGCTCTGCCGTCAGGCCGAACTGCTCGTAGAGGACGTCGTACGGCGCGCTGGCGCCGAAGTGGTCGAGCGAGACGGTCTGACCCGCGTCGCCGATCCACTCGTGCCAACCCTGGGCGACCGCGGCCTCGACCGACACGCGGGCCTTGACGTCGGACGGCAGCACGGTTGCGCGGTAGGCGGCGTCCTGCTCCCGGAACCACTCCACGCACGGCATGGACACGACGCGGGTGGTGATGCCCTCGGCCTCGAGCTGCTCGCGGGCGGCGACGCAGATCTGCACCTCCGAGCCGGTGCCGACGAGGATCACCTGCGGCTGACCGTCGGAGGCGTCGACCAGGACGTACGCCCCCTTGGCGACGCCCTCGGCGGAGGCGAAGACCGCGCGGTCGAAGGTCGGGAGGTTCTGGCGCGACAGGCACAGCCCGGCCGGCCGGTCGGTGTGCTCCAACACGGTGCGCCAGGCCACGACGGTCTCGTTGGCGTCAGCGGGGCGTACGACGTCCAGGCCCGGGATCGCGCGCAGCGACGCGAGGTGCTCGATCGGCTGGTGGGTCGGACCGTCCTCGCCCAGGCCGATGGAGTCGTGCGTCCAGACGTAGGTGACCGGCAGCTTCTGCAGGGCAGCGAGGCGCACGGCTCCCCGCATGTAGTCGCTGAAGACCAGGAAGGTGCCGCCGTAGACGCGGGTGCCGCCGTGCAGCGCGATGCCGTTCATCGCGGCGCCCATGGCGTGCTCGCGGATGCCGAAGTGCAGGGTCCGGCCGTACGGGTTCGCGCCCTCCAGCGGGTTGCTCGCCGGCAGGAAGGAGTCCGCGCCCTTCATGGTCGTGTTGTTGCTGCCCGCGAGGTCGGCCGAACCGCCCCACAGCTCGGGCAGGACGTCGGCCAGTGAGTTGAGCACCTCGCCGCTGGCGGTCCGGGTCGCGATCCCCTTCTCGCTCGGCTCGAAGGTCGGCAGCGAGGCCTCCCAGCCGGCCGGCAGTCGGCGCTGCGACATCCGGTCGTGCAACGCCTTGCCGTCGGCGTTGTCGCCGGCCCAGGCGTCGTAGCGCTTCTGCCAGTCAGCGCGGGTCGCGCGGCCGCGGGCCACGACCCCGCGGGTGTAGGCGAGCACGTCGTCTGGGGCGAAGAAGTGCGTGTCGGGGTCCAGGCCCATCTCGCGCTTGGTGGCCGCGACCTCGTCCTTGCCGAGCGCCGCGCCGTGGGCCTTGCCGGTGTTCTGCAGCGTCGGCGCCGGGAAGCCGATGATCGTGCGCATCGCGATGAAACTCGGACGGTCGGTGACCTCACGCGCCGCGACCAGGGCTGCATGCAGCTCCTGGACGTCCTCGCCGTCGGTGACGCGCTGGGTGTGCCAGCCGTAGGCCTCGTAGCGCGCGACGACGTCCTCACTGAAGGCTGTCTCGGTGTCGCCCTCGATCGAGATGTGGTTGTCGTCCCAGAGCACGACGAGGTTGCCGAGCTTCTGGTGGCCCGCCAGGCTGCTCGCCTCGGCGCTGACGCCCTCCTCGAGGTCGCCGTCGGAGCAGATCGCCCAGATGGTGTGGTCGAAGACCGACGTGCCAGGCGCGGCGTCGGGGTCGAGCAGGCCGCGCTCGCGACGGGCCGCCATCGCCATGCCGACCGCGTTGCCGACGCCCTGGCCGAGCGGACCGGTCGTGACCTCGACGCCGGGGGTGTGACCGTGCTCGGGGTGCCCGGGGGTGAGCGAGCCCCACTGCCGCAGATGGGCGAGGTCCTCCACGGTCAGGCCGTAGCCGGAAAGGAACAGCTGCACGTAGAGCGTGAGGCTGGTGTGCCCGCAGGACAGCACGAAGCGGTCGCGGCCGGTCCAGGTCGGGTCGCTCGGGTCGTGGCGCAGCAGCCGGCTGTAGATCAGGTAGGCCGCCGGCGCCAGGCTCATCGCGGTGCCAGGGTGACCGGAGCCGGCGGCCTCGACGGCGTCCATCGCGAGGGCCCGCGAGACGTCGACGGCGGCGCGGTCGAGATCGGTCCAGTCCAGGGTGTCGCTCATGCGGGCGTGGTCTCCAGTGGGTGCGGGTCCGGTGCCGGGCGTTGATCGCTGCGACCTTATGCCCCGCCCTCCTACCCCTGGTGACGCGGGCAACCCCACCTCGGCAGGCCCTGACCGGCGTACGTCGGTAGAGTCCTGACCGTGACGACGCTCGCGGACGCTCCTGCCGCACCAGGGGTCCAGGCGCCCGGTCGGGCAGCCGCTGCACGGTCGACCATCGGGGCGTACGTCGCACTGACCAAGCCGCGCATCATCGAGCTGCTGCTGGTCACCACGGTCCCGACGATGATCCTGGCCGAGCGCGGCATGCCGGCCCTGTCGCTGGTGCTGTTCACGCTGGTCGGCGGGTCGCTGGCGGCGGGCAGTGCGAACGCGCTGAACTGCTACTACGACCGGGACATCGACGCGGTCATGCACCGCACCGAGCGTCGACCGCTGGCCCGCCACACGGTCGCCCCGCGCAACGCCCTGGTCTTTGGGCTCGTGCTGGGCGTGCTGGCGACTGTCGAGCTCGCCGTCACGACGAACGCGCTGGCAGCGGCCCTGGCCGTCGCGGCGATCGCCTTCTACGTCGTCGTCTACACGATCCTGCTCAAGCGCCGGACCTCGCAGAACATCGTCTGGGGCGGGGCCGCCGGCTGCATGCCGGTCCTGATCGGCTGGGCGGCCGTCACCGGGTCGCTGTCGCTGGCGCCGTGGGTGCTGTTCGCGATCATCTTCTTCTGGACGCCGCCGCACTACTGGCCGCTGGCGATGCGCTACCGCGAGGACTACGCCGCGGCAGGGGTGCCGATGCTGCCGGTCGTCGCCTCCGAGGCCGTCGTGGCGGGCCGGATCGTGGCCTACTCCTGGGTGATGGCGGCCGTCTCGCTGCTGCTCATCGCGCCGGTCGGGCCGTCGGGCGCGATCTACGGCGTGTCCGCTGTCGTGCTGGGCGCGGTCTTCCTGCGCGAAGCCCACCTGCTGCGTGCGCGGGTCCGCGCCGGCGCCGAGGCCGGCGCGATGCGCCTGTTCCACTGGTCCATCACCTATCTGGCGCTGCTGTTCCTGGCCGTCGCGGTCGACCAGCTCGTATGACGTCGCGGGTCGCGCTCGCCACCTGCGCCGCCCTGCCCGAGTTGTATGCCGACGACCAGCCCTTGGTGGCAGCGCTGGCGTCGCTGGGGGTGACAGCATCGCCCGCCGTCTGGTCCGGCGACGTCGACTGGTCGGCGTACGACCTGGTCGTGGTGCGCTCGTGCTGGGACTACACCGACCGGCGTGCGGAGTTCCTGGCCTGGGCCGCCTCGGTGCCGCGGCTGGCCAACCCGGCTGACGTGCTGGCGTGGAACACCGACAAGCGCTATCTGGGCGAGCTGGCCGCAGCCGGGGTGCCGGTGGTGCCGACGACGTTCGTCGCGCCCGGTGAGAGCTTCGAGGTTCCGGCGTACGAGCACGTCGTCAAGCCCACGGTCTCTGCCGGTGGTCGCGACACGGTCCGGTACGCCGCAGGGCAGTCGTCGGCAGCGCACGCTCAGGCGCTGCTGGACGCGGGCCGGCACGTCATGGTGCAGCCGTACGCCACCGCCGTCGACACCGAGGGGGAGACCTCGGTGCTGAGCTTCGGCGGGGTGGTGTCGCACGCGGCCCGCAAGGCTCCGGTGCTGGTGGGGGATGGCGCGGTGGACCCCGGCGAGGTGGCGATCACGCCGCGGGAGGCGTCCGCGGCAGAGCTGGCGCTGGCGGCCTCCGCGTTGGCGGCGGTGCCGTTCGAAGGCTCACTGCTGTACGCCCGGGTGGACATGGTGCCGGGCGCCGACGGGTCCCCGGTGCTGATGGAGCTCGAGCTCGTCGAGCCATGCCTGTTCCTGGCAACGTCTCCCGGCGCCGTGGATCGGTTCGCCGGCGCGGTGGTGGCCGCGCTCGGCTGACCGTGTCGCGCGGCCAACCGGTTTTGTCGGAGGTGACCTTTATCCTCGAACGCATGAGCGAGAGCGTGATCGAGCGGCCGGCGGTGCTGGAGTGGTTCTCCCGCGACCGTGGCCTACCGGTCGCCTCCCCCGCCAAGCTCGCGTCGCTGGTCGACGGTGCGCTGGACCGGGCGGATCGGGTCCTGTTCACAATCACCCCGCGCGAGGAGTTGGTGGAGTCCGCTCGTTGGCAGCGGATGGCCGATCAGGCCTGGTGCGGTCAGCTGCGTCATGTCGTGGCCTGCACCGCCCGGCTGTCCGGGACCGACCGGGACTTCGCCGGTGACGAGCTCGCCCTGGCGCTGGGGGTGTCGTCGGTGACGGGCCGGCTGCTGGTGTGGGAGTACGGCGCGATCGCCTGCCTTCCCGGCCTGGTCGAGGCGGTCTTCGACGGCAAGCTGACCGTCCGGCATGTCACCGCCGTCATGCGGGTGCTGGAAGGGTCGGGGCTGAGCTTGGAGCAGCGTCAGGCGGTCGCCCTGATCGCGCTGGCCCGCTACGGCGATCAGACCCCGGATGGGTGGGCCGAGCTGGTCCGCCGACTGATCGTCACGATCGACCCGCACGCCGCCGCCCGACGGCGCGATGAGAAAACCGCCCAACGCCACGCCCGGTTCTACCCGCAGACCGATGAGCAAGGCGCGATGTGGCTACAAGCCCCCGCGGTGCAACTCGCCCGGGTCCAAGCCCGCCTCGCGGCCGAAGCCGCCCGGCTCAAGGCCGCCGGCGACGAACGGTCCACCGATCAGCTGGTCTGCGACGTCGCGCTCGCCTTACTGGCCGACGGCAAGCTCGACGGGCAAGACCCGGCCGGATACGACGTGCAGGTCGTCGTACCGATCGGCATGCTCGAAGACGACGCTGCTGCTGGCGGCGACGACCCCGAGCTGGCCGAGATCCCGGGGTGGGGGGTGGTCCTGCCCGACACCGCCCGTCAGCTCGCCCGGCAGGCCGACAGCTTCACCCAGATCGGCGTCCATGAGGACGGCGCTGTCGTGACCGTCGGCGACCGGGTCCGGGCCGACACGCTCAGCAAGAACGGCACGGCCCGCACGGAATGCACGGCCCACAAGGACGGCACGGGCTGCCACTCGGGCCTGCTGCCGGCACCTTCGGATCGGTTCCTGCAGCAGGCGGCGGCTGCGATGCGCCGACCAGTCGTGAAGCGGAACCTGACCCGGGCCGGCTACCGGCCCGGCAGACGCCTGACCCGGCTGCTGCAGTCCCGGGACCGGACCTGCGTGTTCCCCGGCTGCACCCGGATCGCGACCCGCACCGATCTGGACCACCGGATCCCGTGGCCGGCCGGGCTGACCAGCGAGCAGAACCTGCAGTGTCTGTGTCGTCATCACCACCGGGCTAAGCACGCCGTGTTCACCGTCCGAGCCGAACCCGACGGCACCATCGTGTGGATCACCCGAGGCAACTGGATGTTCCGGCGCCACCCAAGACGACACCGACGAACTCAGGGCGACTGACCCGCACCACGTCAGCCAGCCCCACCCCCAGCACGAGCCCCAGCCGGAGCCGATAGCCGACCGGCCCACAGGCATGCCCTTGCGGTACCTCATGGGCACAGCGGCGTCGAGCCGGGTCGTCGACGCGCGCTACGCGTCGATGCTGCTCATGTCGCCATACCGCGCACCGACGACGGCGTCTGCGGGGACGGCGTCGGCGATCCGCTGCAGGTTCTCAGGCGTGAGGACAACATCCGCCGCGGCGACGTTCTCCTCCAGATAGCGGACGCGCTTGGTGCCGGGGATCGGCACGATGTCATCGCCCTGCGCCAACACCCACGCAAGCGCGAGCTGACCGGGCGTGCAGCCCTGCTCGTCTGCGATGTCCCGGACCCGGTCAACCAGGCGGAGGTTGGCCTCGAGCCCGTCACCGTTCAGGCGGGGGAAGTACGCCGACGCCCGGCTGTCGCCGGCGGCGAGCGAGTCGGCGGTCAGGGTGCCGGTGAGGATGCCGCGTCCGAGGGGCGAGTAGGCGACGAGGCCGATGCCGAGCTCTCGCAGGGTCGGCAGCACCTCGGACTCCAGGTCGCGGGTGAACAGCGAGTACTCGGTCTGAACGGCCGTGATCGGGTGCACGGCATGGGCCCGGCGGATCGTGGCGGCGGACGCCTCCGACAGTCCAAGATGCGTCACCTTGCCTTCGTCGACGAGCTCGGCCATCGCGCCGACGGTTTCCTCGATCGGCACGCTGCGATCTACCCGGTGCTGGTAGTAGAGGTCGATGTGGTCGACGCCGAGCCGCTGCAGAGAGGCGTCGCAGGCGGCGCGGACGTACTCCGGCCGGCCGTTGATGCCGACCCGGGTGCCGTCGGGCAGCCGCTCGTTACCGAACTTGGTGGCCAGGACCACGCCGTCTCGGCCCTGGGAACTCGAGGCGATCGCGCTGCCGACCAGCTGCTCGTTGGTAAAGGGGCCGTACATGTCTGCGGTGTCGAGGAAGGTCACGCCCAGGTCGAGCGCCCGGTGCAGGGTCGCGAGGCCGCTGGCCTCGTCGGGGGCGCCGTAGAACTCCGACATGCCCATGCAGCCCAGGCCGAGGGCGGGGACGGTCAGCGGGGAGGTCGTGCCGAGGGTGCGGGCGGAAAGGCTCATGTGGCCAGGCTAGAGCGCCGCGGTCGTTCAGGCCGTCGCGAGCTCGCGGGCCGGTGCAGGGACAGCCGCGCTCGCGCCGGCCGGGCCACGGTCGCGCAGGGCGAGCACGGCGTAGACGGCGAACGCCAGGACCGCGCAGGCCCCGACCAGGTGGAAGCCGACCAGGATGATCGGCAGGTCGGTGAAGTACTGCACGAAGCCGATCAGGCCCTGCGTCAGCTCGACGACCAGCAGCACCCCCATCGGCCGGGAGGGGCCGCCAGTCGCCTTCAACGCGACCCAGAAGGCCAGTGTCAGGCCCACGAGCAGGAACACCAGGTCGGCGTGCAGCTGGCTCATCGCCTGCGGGTCCAGTCCTGTGCGGCCCGCGGCGGGGTCGCCGGAGTGCGGGCCGCTGCCGGTGACCACGGTGCCGACGGCGAGGGTGAGGGCGACCAGCGCGAGCAGTCCGGCGCCCAGACGGCGCAGCGGGAGCCCGACCAGCCAGACCGGGGGAGCGTCGCCTTCGCGGGAGCGCTGGTGCAGCACGACGGCGATCGCGATCAGCGCCATCGACAGCAGCAGGTGCAGGCCCACGGTCCAGGGGTTGAGCCCGGTCAGGACCGTCACGCCGCCGAGCAGCGCCTGCGCCGGGATGCCGAGCACGCCGAGCACGGCGAGGCGCCGCATCCCCGGACGACGCGGCCGCTGGCGCCAGACCGCGATGAGGGTCGCGACGACGACGGCCAGCAGGACGAAGGTGAGCAGCCGGTTGCCGAACTCGATGAGGCCGTGGACGGCGTACTCCGAGGTCGGCGTGTAGGTCGCGTCGGTGCAGCGCGGCCACGTGGGGCAGCCCAGGCCGGAGGCGGTCAGGCGTACGGCTGCCCCGGTCACGACGATGGCGCTGTTGGCGACGACGCTGGCCAGCGCGAGACGCCGTACGACGGGGGAGGACACGTCCTCAGGGTACGGCGGGCGCCGTCACTCGGCCTGCCCGCGCGAAGCGGGCCGTCGCGAACGTCGCGGCCAACCCGAACGCGGCGGACAGCGCCACTCCGACGCTGAACAGCGGCCCCCAGCGCAGGTCACCGGCCAACGGCGCGAGCACGGCGGTGGCGACGCCGCTGCCGACGAACAGCGAGGAGGCGAACAGCGACACCAGCGTGGCCCGCGCGGCCGGCACGACCTCGGTCGCCCAGGCCTGCATGGTCGAGTGCATCGCCGCCCAGCCTGCTCCGACGACCAGGGCCGCGACGGCGACGAGGGCGGGGGCCTGGCTGACGGCGACCAGGGCGTACGCCAGGACCAGCGCGCTCGAGCCGACGGCCAGGAAGGCCGGCGCGGGCACCCGGCCGGCCAGCCGCTTGACGACGCGGGAGGTCAGCAGCAGCCCGACGCCGTAGAGCGCGACCACCGCGCCGGCCTCTGTCGGGGTCGCGCCGCGGCTCTGGACGGCGGGGGCCAGGTAGGTGATCAGCCCGAGCAGCGCCGCACCCTCGACCAACGCCAGGAGCAGGACCCGACGCCCCCACGTGGAGCGCAGCGCAACGCCCAACCCGCCCTGCTTGTCGACCGACCGGGGCGGCTCGGGAAGCCGGGTCAGCAGCAGGGCCAGCGCCCCGGCCAGCACCGCCGGAAGCAGGAAGGCGACCCGCCACCCGACGGTGGCGGCCATGACCCCGCCGAGCCCGATCGCGGACGTGATGCCGAGCGCGGAGGCCGCGTTCAGGTCGGTCAGCACGCTCTGGCGGCGGGTGAACGGCACGACGTCACCGACGTAGACCAGCGCAGAGGGGACGGCCGCGGCGATGCAGGCACCGGTCAGCGCCCGGGTGACCACGAGCAGGCCGAGCGTGGGCGCGAACGCCGAGAGCACGCCGAACAGGCAGGCTGCCGCGAGCGTGGAGCGCATCGTGCGGACCCGGCCGAAGCGGTCGCTGCACAGTCCCCACACCGGCTGGCTCAGGCCGTAGAGCAGGAAGTACACCGAGGCGACGGCAGCGGCCCCGGCCAGGCTCACGTCGAAGTCGGCGGCGATGGTGACCAGCAGCGGCCCCACCACGAAGCGGTCGAAGGAGGAGGTGACCGACGCCGCCTGCAGCAGCCTGACCTGCGCGCGCTCGGTCGTGACGTGTCGGCTGCTCACTCCCACCGGAACAGCTTCGCCGCCGCCGTCATCGACAGCACGGCGACGACCGCCAGCGCTGCGGCCTCGCGCAACGGCAGCCCGGAGCCGTCGGCCAGCACCGCCCGCAGCCCGGTCGACAGGGCAGCGGTCGGCAGCAGCGACAGCACGTCCGCCGCGCCGCCGAAGGCCGTGATGGGGAACAGCACCCCGCCGAGCACCAGCAGCACGAACCACAGCAGGTTGGCGGCGGCCAGCGTCGTCAGCCCGCGCAGGGTCCCGCCGAGCAGCAGGCCGAGCCCGGAGAAGGCGGCGGTACCGAGGACGACCAGCACCAGCACCGACAGCGCCGAGCCGCGGGGCTCCCAGCCCAGCGCCAGGCCGACCAGGCAGATCGCCATGACCTGCAGCACCTCGACCGCAAGAACCGCGAGGGTCTTGGCCAGCAGCAGGACCGAGCGCGGCAGGGGGGTGGCGCCAAGGCGCTTGAGCACGCCGTACTGCCGCTCGAAGCCCACCCCGATCGCCTGCCCGGTGAACGCGGTCGACATGACCGCGAGCGCCAGCACGCCGGGGACGAAGAAGTCGGCCCGCCGGCCGTCGACGGCGATGAACGGCACGGTGACCAGCAGCACCAGCAGCCCCAGGGGGATGACCAGTGAGAGCAGCACCTGCTCGCTGTTGCGCAGCACCAGGGTCAGCTCGGCCCGCGTCTGCGCGATGAGCATCCGGCGTACGGGGGCGGCTCCCGGCGCCGGGGCCAGCGCCCCCGGGGTCCAGCTCATGCGCGCAGCTCCCGTCCGGTCAGGTCCAGGAAGACGTCCTCGAGGGTGCGGGTCTCCACCCGCAGGTCGGTCGCCATCGCGCCCTGCCCTGCCGTCCAGGCGGTCACCGCGGCGAGCACCTGCGGGTCGATGTCGCCTTCGACGAGGTACTGCCCCGCCGGCGACTCCTTGGCCGCGCAGCCCTCCGGCAGCGCGTTGAGCAGCTGGTCCAGGTCCAGGCCGGGGGTGGCGCGAAAGCGCAGCTGACCGACCGCGCCGGTACGGGTGAGCTCGGCGAGCGTCCCGGCTGCGACGACCTGGCCGTGGTCGACGATGACGATGTCGTCGGCGAGGTGCTCGGCCTCGTCCATCAGGTGGGTCGTCAGCACGACGCTGACGCCGTCGGCCCGCAGCCCCTGCACGAGCTCCCAGGTGGCGTGGCGCGCCTGCGGGTCGAGCCCGGCGGTCGGCTCGTCGAGGAAGACCAGCTCTGGCCGGCCGACGACGGCCATGGCCAGGGACAGCCGCTGCTGCTGGCCGCCGGACAGTCGGCGGAAGGCGGTGCGCTCGACCGGCGCCAGCCCCAGCCGCTCGAGCAGGTCGGCGGGATCCAGCGGCTGCGCGGCGTACGACGCGACCAGGCGCAGCATCTCCCCGCAGCGCAGCCCCGGGTAGGCGCCGCTGGCCTGCGGCATGACACCGACCCGCGGGCGCAGCGCCGGGTCGCGCGGGTCGAGCCCCAGCACCCGCACGCTGCCGGCGTCGGGCGTACGGAACCCCTCGCAGACCTCGACGGTCGTGGTCTTGCCGGCTCCGTTGGGTCCCAGCAGCGCCAGTACGGTGGCCGGCCGGACCGTGAGCGACAGGCCGTCCACGACGGCGCGCCCGGCGTACCGCTTGACCAGCCCGGTGACCTCCAGCGCGCTCACGCCTGCCAGCGTAGGCGGGGAAGGGTCAGGTGAGGGCGCCCTGCGTGAGGGCCGTCACGCGGGTAGTCCGGGGCTCTGGTTCGACGTGGCTCGGTATTTACGCGACACTGGTGGAGTGAAAACCGCGACGGAGCCACAGGCAGGCACGCGAGAGCGTGTTCGCGGCCTGCTGCTGGCCCTCGGGCCGTCCACCGCGGCCGTGCTCGGTGACCGGCTGGGGCTCAGCCCCGCCGCCGTCCGCAAGCACCTGGACGCGCTGCTGCTTGACGGCGTCGTCACGACCCGCGAGCAGCGCCCCCTTGGCGCCCGGGGCCGCGGCCGCCCCGCCCGGCTCTACGTCCTCACCGACGCCGGACACGCCGACGGCCCCGCCCGCTACGACGACCTGGCTGCCGCCGCGCTGCGCTTCCTGGCTGAGGCCGGGGGCGAGCAGGCCGTCGAGCGCTTCGCCGAGGTCCGCGCCGCCGAGCTCGAGCACCGCTACGCCGAGGACCTGCAGGCGGTGGCCCCCGCCGACCGCCCGGCCGCCCTGGCGCAGGCGCTGACCGCCGACGGCTACGCCGCGACCACCTCCGAGCAGGGCCTGGGCCTGCAGCTGTGCCAGCACCACTGCCCCGTCCAGCACGTCGCTGCGCAGTTCCCGCAGCTGTGCGACGCCGAGACGGCGGCCCTAGGGCGCCTGCTCGACGTGCACGTCCAACGCCTCGCGACGATCTCTCACGGAGACGGCGTGTGCACGACCTTCATCCCTACCCCGACAGGGAAGGCAACTCGATGACCGCCACACAGGACCAGCTCGAAGGCCTCGGCACCTACAAGTTCGGCTGGTCGGACTCCGACGTCGCCGGCAAGGACGCCAAGCGAGGCCTGTCCGAGGACGTCGTGCGCAACATCAGCGCGCTCAAGAGCGAGCCCGAGTGGATGCTCGCGCTGCGCCTGAAGGGCCTGTCGCTGTTCCACAAGAAGCCGATGCCCACTTGGGGATCGGACCTGTCGGGCATCGACTTCGACAACATCAAGTACTTCGTGCGCTCCTCGGAGAAGCAGGCCACGTCCTGGGACGACCTGCCGGCCGACATCAAGAGCACCTACGACAAGCTCGGCATCCCCGAGGCCGAGAAGCAGCGTCTGGTGGCCGGTGTCGCGGCGCAGTACGAGTCCGAGGTCGTCTACCACTCGATCCGCCAGGACCTCGAGGACAAGGGCGTGCTGTTCCTGGACACCGACACCGCCCTGAAGGAGCAGCCCGAGCTGTTCAAGAAGTACTTCGGCTCGGTCATCCCGGTCGGTGACAACAAGTTC
>JBBPYI010000210.1:0-5573 GCA_038200075.1 Mycobacteriales bacterium | reverse complement strand
CGTCGGCCTGCAGCCGGTCCAGGTGGGCGCGGGTCTGCTGGACGGCGCCGGCGACCCGACCGGGCACCCGCAGCAGGTCAGGGGTCGGGCGGCGCGGCAGCGGCACCCGCGGGATCTCGGCCAGCTCGTAGCCGCGCGACGGCACCAGCCGGGCCTCGAGCCCGGTCGAGGTGCCGAGGAAGACCGCGCGGGTGGCCGGGTCACGGCGCAGCAGGGCGTCGGCCAGGGCCAGCGCCGGTTCGACGTGGCCGGCGGTCCCTCCTCCGGCAAGCACCACGGACAGCGGCACCGGCTATCGCCGCCGGACGGGCCGGGAGCCGGCCGTACGCGGCGTCCCGGTCCGAGTCGCCACGCGCGACGCGCTCGTCCGGGAGGCAGCCGTGCGCTGGCGCCGCACGGCGACGGTCTCCCCGCGCAGCCGCCCGAGCACGCCGGGCCGGGCCCGAAGCGCCGCCGCGGCGCCCGGCTCGAGCCGGGCGAAGGACAGCAGCATGCCGATCGCGGCGAGCGTGACAAGCAGCGCCGAGCCGCCGAAGGACACCAGCGGCAGGGGGATGCCGGTGATCGGCAGCAGGCCGACCACTGCCCCCATGTTGATGACCGCCTGGCAGCCGAGCCAGGCCGTGATCGCGAACGCGGTGAGGCGCACGAACGGGTCGGTGGCGCGCTGGGCGATCCGGATGCCGGAGTAGAGCAGCACCGCGAACAGCAGCAGGACGGCCAGGGTTCCGAGCAGCCCGAGCTCCTCGCCGATGATCGCGAAGACGTAGTCGGTGTGGGCCTCGGGCAGGCCGCCGGACCACTTCTCCTTCGACGCGCCGAGACCGCGGCCCAGGATGCCGCCGGAGGACAGCGCGTAGAAGCCCTGGACCGCCTGGTAGCCCTTGTCGCCCGCGTCGGCGAAGGGGTCGCGGAAGGAGACCAGGCGGGCCACGCTGTGCGGACTGGACAGCGCGAAGGCGGTCCCGGCAGCTAGCAGCACGCCGCACAGCGTGCCGAACACGCGCATCGGGATCCCGACCACGTAGAGCAGCGCGACCACGATGACCGACAGCGCCACCGCGGTACCGAGGTCGGGCTGCAGCATGACCAGAGCGAGCACCAGGCCCGACACCGGCAGCAGCGGGATCAGCAGGTGCTTGCGGTCGGCGAGCAGCTTCTCCTTGCGCACCAGCAGGTCCGCCCCCCAGAGCACCAGGGCGAGCTTGGCAAGCTCGGCGGGCTGCAGGTTGAAGCCCATGGGCAGCGGGATCCAGCTGGTCGCACCGTTGACCTTGCGGCCGACGCCCGGCAACAGCACGGCGACCAGCAGCGCCAGGGAAACCAGCAGCAGCGGGTAGGCCGCGGCCCGGAACACCCGGACCGGCATCCTGGACAGCACCATCATCATCGGCGCGCCGAAGGCGATGAAGGTGCCCTGCTTGATGCCGGTGGAGAACACCGAGCCGGTCGTGGCGTAGGACCGCAGGCTGGAGGCGCTGAACACCATCACCAGGCCGAGCACGAGCAGCAGCACGGTGCAGCCGAGCAGCAGGTGGTAGCTGGCGAGCGGCCGCAGCAGCAGGGGCGTACGCGCCTGTGGTCGCGTCCGCGCGGTCGGCGCGGTCGACGCAGTGGGCGGCGTCATGGTCGTCAAGAGGTGGTCCCGGGGAGCATGCCGCCAGTGTCGAGCCCCGGACCGTGCGGGGCGGGGAGGTGCGCCTGCGTGTCGCGGCCCATGCCTTGACTGCCTGACGGCACCATGGCGCGTACGCCCTCGACCACCGCCTCGACCGGCACCCCGACGGCGCGGGCCAGGGCGACGGCGCCCAGCACCTCGAACAGCTCCTCGACGGTGCTGACGACCAGGTCACCCAGGCAGCACAGCGCCGTCGCCTCCCCTTCGACGTCGGCGAAGGCGCGGTCGACCAGCAGGTCCTCCACGATGCCCACCTCACCCGGCCGCGGCGTGATCAGCACGACCGCGACCGTACGACCCGGCAGGTGCACCACGCCGGCGTCGGCGTCGAGCCGCACTCCGTCGGGGACCGTCTGGAGCCCGGCTGCGGCCAGCACGGCGGCGAGCGCGCGCTGCGCCGTCCCGCTGCCGCCGGAGACGTTCAGCGCGGAGACATTCAGCGCAGGGGGCCGTAGGAGAGGTACTCGGCGTAGAACACGCCCAGGCCGAAGGCCACCGCCAGCCCGGCGATGATCCAGAAGCGCACGATGACGGTGTTCTCGACCCAGCCGGCGAGCTCGAAGTGATGGTGGATCGGCGCCATGTTGAACACCCGCTTGCGGGTGACCTTGAAGACGCCGATCTGCACGATCACCGAGATCGTCTCGATGACGAACAGCCCACCGAGCACGACGAGCAGCAGCTCGGTCTGACTCAGGATCGCGATCCCCGCAAAGGCCCCGCCGATCGCCAACGAGCCGGTGTCACCCATGAAAATCTTGGCCGGCGAGGCGTTCCACCAGAGGAAGCCGAAGCAGGCGCCCATCGCCGCTGCCGCGACCAGCGCGAGATCCAGCGGGTCGCGGACGGTGTAGCACTGCTCCAGCAGCGGCTGCACCACGCAGCTGTTCCGGAACTGCCAGAAGCCGATGACGATGTAGGCCGCGAAGACCATCAGCGAGGAGCCGGCCGCGAGCCCGTCGAGCCCGTCGGTGAGGTTGACCGCGTTGGAGGTCGCGGTGATCACGAGGTACGCGAAGATCACGAAGCCCACCGTGCCGAGCCCGATCGCGGCGTAGTCCCGCACGAACGACAGGTTGGTGGAGGCCGGGGTCAGACCCCGGTCGTTGCGGAACTGCAGCGCCGACACCGCGAAGGCGACCCCGACGATGAGCTGGCCGAAGAACTTCGAGGCGGCGTTGAGCCCCAGCGAGCGCTGCTTGCGGATCTTGATGAAGTCGTCGAGGAAGCCCACCAGGCCCAGCCCGACCATCAGCCCGAGCACCAGCACACCACTCGCGGTCGGGCCCCGGGCGGGCTGGTTGAGCACCAGCAGGTGAGCGACGCCGTAGCCGATCACGGTCGCCGCGATGATCACGACACCGCCCATGGTCGGCGTGCCGCGCTTGGTGGCGTGGCTGCTCGGTCCGTCCTCGCGGATCTCCTGGCCGTAGCCGCGCCGCCGCAGCAGCCGAACCACCGCAGGGGTGCTCAGCAGCGACACGATCAGCGCCGACATCGCGGCAACCAGCACCGACCTCATGCCGCGGACCTCATGCGGCAGAGTCTGGCAGCGCGGAGTCCAGCAGGGCTGCAGCGACGCGCTCGAGTCCGGCGCTGCGAGAGGCCTTCACCAGCACGACGTCACCGGGTGCGAGCTCGGCCCGCAGCAGCGCGAGCGCCTCGTCGACGTCGGCGACGTGGATCGACTCCGAACCCCAGGAGCCCTCCAGGACCGCGCCGGCATGGATGCCGCCCGCATCCGGCCCGACGACGACGAGCTGGGTGATGTCCAGGCGTACGACGAAGCGACCGAGGTCCATGTGGGCCTCGCGCGCGTCGTCACCGAGCTCGGCCATCGGCCCGAGGACCGCCACGGTGCGGCGGGCCTTGCCGCCGCTCATGACCGCAAGCGTCTTCAGGGCCGCCCGCATCGACTCGGGGTTGGCGTTGTAGGCGTCGTTGACGACGGTGACGCCGTCGGCGCGCTCGGTGACCTCCATGCGCCAGCGGCTGCGCGGGGTCGCGCTCGACAGCAGCGCCGCGATCTGCTCGACCGGCAGGACCTCGAGGCTGGCGGCAGCGGTCGCCAGCGCGTTGCTGGCGTTGTGGGCCCCGCGCAGCTCCAGTGCGACGTCGGCGCTGCCGTCGGGGGCAAGCAGCCGAAAGCGCGCGCGACCCTGGTCGTCGAGCTCCAGGCCCTCGGCGCGGACGTCGGCATCGGGGCCGGTGCCGTAGGTCCGGACCGTCCCGGGCGCCCGCCCCGCCTGGGCCAGCACCAGGGCGTCGTCGGCGTTCAGGACGGCCAGGCGGGTGCCGGCGAGCAGCTCGCCCTTGGCCTGCGCGATGGCCTCGCGGCTGCCGAACTCCCCCAGGTGGGCGCTGCCGATGTTGAGCAGCACGGCGATCTCGGGCTGGACCAGGCTGCGCAGCGCGTCGATGTGGCCGACGCCCCGGGCGGCGTACTCCAGCACGGCGAAGCGGGTGTCTGCGGTACGGCGCAGCGCGGTGAGCGGCAGGCCGATCTCGTTGTTCAGCGACCCGGGCGGCGACAGCGTCGGACCGGCCCCGGCCAGCACGTGGGCCAGCAGGTCCTTGGTCGAGGTCTTGCCACTGCTGCCGGTGACGCCGACGGTCAGGGGCGGGGCGCCTCGGGTCCACAGCGCCCGGGCCAGCTGCTGCATCGCCGCCAGTGGGTCGGCGACGACCAGGCAGGCCACGCCCTCGACCGGGCGCGCAGCCAGGACCGCGACCGCGCCGGCCTCGACGGCAGCAGCCGCGTGGTCGTGACCGTCCACCCGCTCCCCGGGCAGCGCCACGAACAGGCCGCCGGCCGCGACCAGTCGGCTGTCCACCTCCACGTCGGCGGTCACGACCTGCGCGGTCGGCGTGCCGACCACCGTCGCCCCGGTGATCTCGACGATCTCGTCCAGCGCCACCTCGATCACGCCCGCACCCCCATGACGCTGCGCAGCACGTCCCTGTCGTCGAAGGGCAGCACGACGGCGCCGACCTCCTGGCCGCTCTCGTGTCCCTTGCCCGCGACGACGACCGCATCGCCCGGCCCGGCGAGCGAGACAGCCAGCGCGATCGCCGCCCGGCGGTCGGGCTCGACCGTCGCATCCGGCGCGCCGGCGGCCATCTCGCCCAGGATCGCCAGCGGGTCCTCGGTGCGGGGGTTGTCACTGGTCAGCACCGCGACATCGGCGGCGGCCGCGGCGGCGCCCATCAGCGGTCGCTTGGCACGGTCGCGGTCACCGCCGCAGCCCAGCACCACGATCACCCGGCCCAGGGTGACGCCCCGCACGGCAGCCAGCAGCAGTCGGACGGCGTCGGGGGTGTGGGCGTAGTCGACCAGCGCCAGGAACGGCTGGCCCGCGTCGACCCTCTCCATCCGGCCGGGCACACCGACGCAGCCGGCGACACCCCGCACAGCCGCCTCGACGGGGATGCCCGCACGGATCAGCATCGCGAGGGCGCCGACCGCGTTGGCGACGTTGAAGGCGCCCGGCAGGCGTACGCCCGCGCGCACGTCGACCGGTGCGCCGGACGGGTCGGTGCCGCGCAGCCGAAAGGCGCTGCCCTCCGGGCGCAGGTCGACCTCGCGGGCCGAGAAGTCGGCATCCTCGCCGTACGTCGTCAGCGGGATGGCCGCGGAGCGCACCAGGCGCCGACCGGCGTCGTCGTCGACGTTGACGACCCCGGCGCGGGCCCGGGACGAGGTGAACAGCGAGGCTTTGGCCGCCTCGTAGTCGGCCATCGTCGGGTGGAAGTCCAGATGGTCCTGGGACAGGTTGGTGAAGCCCGCGACGTCGAAGAGGACCCCGTCCACCCGGCCGAGGATGAGCGCGTGGCTGCTGACCTCCATCGCCACCGCCGTGGTGGCGCGCTGGCGCATGACCGCCAGCAGCGCCTG
>JBBPYI010000209.1:0-13169 GCA_038200075.1 Mycobacteriales bacterium | reverse complement strand
TCAGGCCAGCGGACCGGTCCATCGGGTGGGGGGCTGCCCCGCCAGCTGGACCAGGAATTCACCGAGGACCCAGTCCTGCATCCCCACCACCTCGGGGGGCCGAGCCAGCACGAGAAGTCCATCGGCGCGGCAGAATTCATCGACGTCGCGCAGCATCTGGGCCCAGGACTGCACGATGGCCACCGCGCCGGGCGTGACCGTGTAGTGCAGATCCACCGTGGCCCGGCCCTCGCTCAGCGCCTGCTCCCGCTGCCGCTCTGGTTCGGCGCGCTCGGAGGCGTAGTCCCGGGTCAGCACGGCTACCAGCTCGAGCAGCCGGCCCGGCACGTGCCCCCGCGCCTCGGCAGAGGACAGCGCGATCAGCTGAAACTCGCGCACCACCGCGTCGAAGTGCTCCTGCTGGACGGCGCCGAGCACCACCGGGTAGCCAAGGAGCACCACCTGCGTGACGGGGTCAGGAGAAGGAACGGACACCCGGGCATCGTGCCCGATCTCAGCGCTTGCGCACCGGCCGGGGTCCGTAGACGAGCTCCTGGCGCTCGTCCTCGCTCAACCCGCCCCACACGCCGTACGGCTCTTGCGACTCCAGGGCCTGCAGCAGGCACTCCCGCCGGACCGGGCAGCCGGCGCAGACCTGCTTCGCGGCCGTCTCGCGCTCACTGCGTACCGGCTCGCGCTCGCCGTGCGGATGGAAGAACAGCTCATCGCGGCCTCGGCAGCGCGCCGAGAGCTGCCACTCCCAGCGCCAGGTCTGCGCGCCGGGTGGGCGGGCGGTGCCGAGCAGGTCGGGCACGGCGGTCTCCTTGTTGTCCGGGACGTTGAGAGCATCATCTACTACGGGACGTAGAACTTCTACCGGTCGTAGTATGACCCGCGTGACACGCCTCGGTGACCTCGAACGCGCCGCGATGCAGGTTGTCTGGGAGCGCGGGCCGGCCACCGCCCGCGACGTGGCCGAGGCGCTGGTCGATCGGGCCCTGGCCTACACCACCTGGCTGACCGTCCTCGGCCGTCTGGAGCGCAAGGGCCTGCTGGAGCGCAGCAAGGTCGGGCGGGCCTTCGCCTACACCGCTGTTGCGAGTCGCGAGGACCACATCGCGGTGCTCATGCAGCAGGCGCTGGGCCAGGCCGACGACCGGGAGGCCGCGCTGCAGCACTTCGCCCGGTCGGTGTCGCCCACCGAGGCGCAGGCGCTGCGGGCCGCGCTGGAAGGGCTCGAGTAGGTGCTCCTCGCGGCGGGCGGCCTGACGGCATGCCTGCTGCTCGTCGCCGCTGTCCTGCCGCCGCGACTGGCCAGCGCCACCTGGCCGTCGCGAGCCCCGTCGTACGCCCTGGTGCTCTGGCAGGCAGTCGGCCTGGTCGGCGGGCTGCTTGCCATCGAGATCGCCATCACCGTGGGCCTCTCGCCGGCCGGTCCCACCCATCTCGCGGCGCTGAGGTCACTGCTCGACGGGTCAGCCCGGTCCCTGCCATGGTGGTCGCTGGTGGCCTTCGCCATCGCCTTCGTCATCACGGCCCGACTGCTCGCCGTGCTGGTGGGGTCGGCGGCCAGGACGCTGTCGGCCCGCCACCGTCACCGGGTGCTGGTCGACCTCGTCGCCACCCGAAACCCGCTGCTGTCCGGCACCCGCGTCGTGGACCACGACCTCCCGCTCGCCTACTGCCTGCCCGGGCTGCGCCCGCGCGTCGTGCTCTCGCGTGGTGTGCTGGAACTGCTGCGTGACGACGAGGTACGCGCCGTGCTGGCCCACGAGAGCGCCCACATCGAGCAGCGCCATGACCTGGTGGTGCTGCCCTTCGTCGCCCTCGGAGCGACCTTCCCCCGACTGCCCGCGGTCCGGACGGCCCAGGCCCAGGTCGCCCTGCTGGTCGAGATGCTCGCCGACGACCGGGCGGTGCGCAGCCATCCACGGCGGGTGCTGGCCCGAGCGCTCTACCAGGTCGGCGCCGCTGACGTACCGGCCGGTGGCGTCGGGGCCGGCCCCTCCCCCGGCGGCGTGCTGCAGCGCGCATCCCGGCTCGTCTCGCCGTGCGTCCCCCTCCCGGTGCGGGCCCGGGTCGGCGTGCTGGCCACGACCGCCGGGGTGCTGGCGGTCCCGGTTCTCGGGCTGCTGGCGCCGTTGATCGTCTGACCGGGGTTGGACGCGGCCCGCCCGCGGTACGACGCGGTCATGGCTGAGACCGTGCCCGCCCCGCTCGACCCGCTGACCCCCGCCGCCGTCGCGGGCCTGCAGGAGGTCCTCGACGGTGAGCACGCCGCCGTACGCCAGCTCGCTCGTGACGCCCTCGGCGGCCTGGATCTGCACCTGTCCGACTCGCTGGCCCGCGACGACTACCGGGACCAGGTGCTGGACTGGTGTCGCACGCTGGCGAAGTCCGGCGCCGGCTCCCGCTCCTTCCCCCAGGAGTACGGCGGGCAGGGTGACCCCGGCGGGAGCATCGCGGCCTTCCAGACTCTCGGTCACGGCGATCTGTCCCTGACCGTCAAGGTGGGGGTTCAGTTCGGCCTGTTCGGCGGCTCGATCGAGCGACTCGGCACTACGCGCCACCACGACGCCTATCTGCGCGACATGGCAGCGCTGGACCTCGCCGGGTGCTTCGCGATGAGCGAGAGCGGTCACGGCAGCGACGTCCGCAGCATCCGCACCCAGGCCCGCTACGACGTCGAGGCCGGCGAGTTCGTCCTGCACACGCCGGATGAGGACGCCCGCAAGGACTGGATCGGCAACGCCGCCCGGCACGCCCGGTTGGCGGTCGTCTTCGCCCAGCTCGACGTCGCCGGCAAGGCCCGGGGGGTGCATGCCTTCGTCGTGCCTATCCGCTCGGCAACCGGCGACGTGCTGCCCGGGGTGGAGATCGAGGACTGCGGCGACAAGATGGGCTTGCAGGGGGTCGACAACGGTCGGCTGCGCTTCTCGGCCGTACGCATCCCCCGCGAGGCGCTGCTCGACCGCTACGGCCAGGTCTCGCCGGAGGGTGAGTACACCTCGGCGATCAGCTCTCCCGGAGCGCGCTTCTTCACCATGATCGGCGCGCTGGTCCAGGGCCGGATCTCCATCGCAGGCGCGGGCCTGGCCGTCGGCCGAAACGCGCTGACGATCGCGGTGCGATGGGGCGAGCGACGCCGGCAGTTCGGAACCGGCCTGGACATGGACACGCCGTTGATGGACTACCTCACCCACCAGCGCCGGCTGCTGCCCGCGATCGCCACGTCGTACGCCCTGCAGGCACTGCACGACCACGTGACCTCGCTGTACGTGCTGCAGCTCACCGACCCCGAGCCCGGCCGCCAGCGCGAGGTCGAGGCGCTGGCCGCGGGGCTCAAAGCCGTCGCCACCTGGCACATGGTGCGATCGGTGCAGGACGCTCGCGAGTGCTGCGGCGGCAAGGGCTATCTCGCTGAGAACCGCTTCGCCGCGCTGCGCGCCGACTCCGATGTCTTCGTCACCTTCGAGGGCGACAACACGGTCCTGCTGCAGCTCGTCGCCAAGACGCTGCTGTCGGACTACGCCGCCCAATTCGAGGACCTCGACGCCGTTGGCATGGTGAAGCACCTGACGACCCGGACGGTCACGCGGTTGATCGGCGACTCTCCGCTGGGCCGCCTGACCCGCGAGAGCACCGAGCTGCGCTCGGCCGACTGGCAGGCCGAGGCGCTGCGCTTTCGCGAGGAGCGCCTCGTGGAAGCACTCGCCCGACGACTGCGACGCCTGGTCAAGGAGGAGCACCTCGATCCGCTGCGGGCGCTGTCACACGTGCAGGACCACGCGCTGGCGGCCGCGACCGCCCACGTCGACCGGGTGGCCCATGAGCTGTTCAGCGCCACGGTGGCCGCTTACGCCGAAAGCCCCACCGGCCAGGCTCTGACGCGACTGCGGGACCTCTACGCGCTGTCGGTCATGAGCGAGGGGCGGGCCTGGTGGCTCGAGCACGGCTATCTCGACGCCGACACCTCCAAGGCCGTCCAGACCGAGGTCAACGTCCTGTGCGCCGAGCTGCGACCTGCCGCCCTCGGGCTGGTGGAGGGCTTCGGCATCCCCGATCACCTGCTGCGCGCCCCCATCGCGGTGGCGCCCCAGACCGCCGGGGCCGGGACCGACTAACCGGTCACAGCAGCCCCAGACATGCGCGATCCCCAGCAGCGGACTGCTGGGGATCGCACATCTCCTAACGCGCGGAGCAGCTACAGCGTCGGGTAGTCGGTGTAGCCCTTGGCGCCGCCGCCGTAGAAGGTGGCCTGGTCCTGCTCGTTGAGCTCCGCGCCGGTGCGCAGCCGCTCCACCAGGTCAGGGTTGGCGATGAAGTCGCGGCCGATCGCGAACAGGTCGCCGTGTCCGGCGTCGACGGTCTCCTGGGCCGTGGCGAGCGAGGAGTCGCCGGTGAAGGCGGTGGAGGCGATGACGACGCCGCCGAACTGCTTGCCGAGCGCCTCGCCGAAGGAGGTCTCCGGGCCCTCGGTGATGTGCAGGTACGCCATGCCGAGGGGCTTGAGACCGTCGATCAGCGCGGCGTACGTCGCCTCGACCTCGTTCTCGACCATGTCGTTGAAACTGCCGCCGGGCGAGACCCGGATGCCGACCTTGCCGCCGCCGATCGCCGCGGCGACCGCAGTGGCGACCTCGACGACGAAGCGGGCGCGGTTCTCTGGTGAGCCGCCGTAGGCGTCGGTGCGCGTGTTGGTCGTATCAGCCAGGAACTGGTGCAGCAGGTAGCCGTTGGCGCTGTGCAGCTCGACGCCGTCCAGGCCGGCCTCGACGGCGCGGCGCGAGGCGTCGACGAACTCCGCGACGACGCCGGCGAGCTCCCCGGTCTCGAGGGCGCGGGGCTCGGTGAAGGGCTGCATGCCCTCCCCGGTGAAGACCTCGCCGTCCGGGGTCACCACCGAAGGCGCGACAGGCTGCACACCGGTGATGACCGGGTGGCCGATCCGTCCGACGTGCATGAGCTGCGCGAAGATCCGGCCGTCGGCCGCATGCACGGCGTCGGCGACGAGCTTCCACCCGGCGACCTGGGCGTCGGTGTGCAGGCCGGGGGTATTCGGGTAGCCCTGGCCCACCGCGCTGGGCTGCGTGCCCTCGGTGACGATGAGACCGGCGCCGGCGCGCTGGCCGTAGTACTCGGCGTTGAGCGCGGTCGGGGCGGTGCCCTCGCCGGCGCGGTTGCGCGTCATCGGCGCCATCACGATGCGGTTCTTCAGCGTCAGGTCACCCAGCTGGTAGGGCGTGAAAAGGTCGATGCTCATGAAGGTCCCCTCGGTCGGTTGCGCTTGCAACAAAAGCCAAGCCGCCGTATGCGCTGGATCTTCCCGCTGAGACACTTCCCACCATGACGGTGGACGAGGACGTGCTGGTCGAGGTCGAGCAACGGGTGCTGTGGCTCGCGACGAGCATCGTGCAGGCGGCCAACAGCCGCGCCGACGACGGCTCCGGGCTCAAGGTCGGCGGGCACCAGGCCAGCAGTGCCTCCATGGTCTCGATCATGACTGCGCTGTGGTTCACCAGCCTGACCTGCGACGACCGGGTCAGCGTCAAGCCGCACGCCAGCCCCGTCCTGCACGCCCTCAGCCACCTGCTCGGCCGCCTCGACGCCTCCTGGCTGCCCCGCCTCAGGGCGTACGGTGGACTCCAGCCTTATCCCAGCAGGACCAAAGACCCTGACACGCCGGACTACTCGACCGGGAGCGTCGGCATCGGCGCCACCGCCCCGGTGTGGGGCGCGATCGCCCGCCGGTACGTCGCGACGCACAGCGACCTGGCTCCCGGAGGGCGCCAGATCAGCCTGTTGGGTGACGCCGAGCTCGATGAAGGCGCCATCTGGGAGTGCGTCGCGGACCCGGTGGTGCAGCAGCTCGGCGAGGTGCTCTGGGTCGTCGACCTCAACCGGCAGTCCCTGGACCGGATCGTCCCCGACATCGCCATCGGCCGGTGGCAGGGGATGTTCGCCGCTGCCGGCTGGCAGGTGCTCGAGGTGAAGTACGGCCGCCGCCTGCAGGCGCTGTTCGACCGGCCAGGTGGCGACCGGCTGCGGGCCCGGATCGACGGCGCGGTCAACGAGGAGTACCAGTTCCTGCTGCGCTCC
The DNA here is from genome assembly GCA_038200075.1 of Mycobacteriales bacterium. GTDB lineage: Bacteria > Actinomycetota > Actinomycetes > Mycobacteriales > SCTD01 > SCTD01. Next base: position 7,091 of record JBBPYI010000209.1, on the reverse strand, counting down.
CCCGTCGACCTGCTGCGCGACCGGCTCGTCGGCGACGACCACACGTTGCGGACGCTGGTGGCCGATCTCACCGACGCAGAGCTGACCGCGGCCGTCCGCGACCTCGGCGGCCACGACCTCGCCCGGCTCACCGAGACCTTCTCCCGCGTCGACAGCGACCGACCGACCGTCGTGTTCGCCTACACCGTCAAGGGGCGTGGCCTGCCGATCGAAGGGCACCCGGCCAACCACTCCGCGCTGCTGACCGCCGAGCAGTACGCCGACGTCGCGGCCACCCTCGGCGCCGACCCCAGCGATCCCTGGGCGCCGCGGTCCGGCGCGGCGGCCGAGCTGTGCGCGAGCACCGCCGTACGCCTGGAACGGCCTTCCCAGCGGCGGGTTCCGCCCCCGTCAGTTCCTCCCGAGCTCGGCCGGACCTACCGCGGACTGCACTCGACCCAGGCCACCCTCGGTCGGGTGCTGACTGACCTGGCCCGCGACGCGCCGCAGGTCGCCGAGCGCATCGTCACCGTCTCCCCAGACGTCGCGAGCAGCACCAACACCGGCGGCTGGATCAACAAGGTCGGCGTCTGGTCGGTGCAGGACCGCCAGGACTGGTTCGCCGAGGACGAGGGCCGGGCGCTGCGCTGGCGCGAGACCAGCAGCGGCCAGCACGTCGAGCTCGGGATCGCCGAGACCAACCTCGTCGGCCTGCTCGGGGAGCTGGGGTCGACCTGGTCGACGCTGGGTCAGCCGCTGCTGCCGATCGGCACCGTCTACGACCCGTTCGTCGGTCGGGCGCTCGAGCCGTGGGTCTTCGGGACCTACGGAGGCGGTCAGTCCATCCTGGTCGGCAGCCCGTCCGGCGTGACGCTGGCCTCCGAAGGCGGCGCCCACCAGAGCATCACCACGCCGTCGATCGGCCTGGAGACCCCCGGCGTCACGGCGTACGAGCCGGCTTTCGCCGTCGAGACCGAGTGGTGCCTGCTGGACGCGCTGTCCCGCCTGGGCCGGCCGGGCGGCTCGTCGGCCTACCTGCGCCTGACGACCCGACAGCTGGACCAGACGCTGGCCGATCTGCCGGCCGACACCGCCGAGCGTCGGCGCGACGTGCTCGCCGGCGGCTACCGGCTGCGCAGCACCGAGTACCCGGACGTCACGATCGCGGTCGTGGGGGCCCTCGTGCCGGAGGCGCTGGCCGCGGCCGACCTGCTGGCCGGCTTCGGGGTGGCCGCCGACGTCTGCGTCGTGACGTCCTACGACCGGCTCTGGCGGGCCGTGCAGGCTCGACGCGGGCTGCTGCGGGGTCCGTCCGACGGGATCGACCCGACGGTGCTCGACCGCATGCTGCGCCCTACTCCACTGGTGACCTTGCTGGACGGACACCCGCACACGATGGCGTTCCTGGCGACCGTGCACGGCGTGCCGGTGACCTGCCTGGGGGTCAGCGAGTTCGGTCAGGCAGGTTCGCTGGGTGAGGTGTACGCGCACCACGGACTGGACGCGCGCGCGGTGCTGGACGCCGCGCTGGACCTGTTCGACGCCTGCTGATCAGCCGCTGATCGCGTCAGCGCAGACCCCCAGGCCGTAGGAGCGCAGGTAGTCCAGGTCGATGTTGTCGGGTTTGGGCTGCGCGGCGATCAGCGGCAACAGCTCGGCCTGGTCGGTGCCCGCCGCCTCGACCTTCTTGGCGTACGCCTCACCCTCGGTAACCAGTGCCGCGAACGGGTCCAGCACCTTGCTCCTGAGCTCGGCGGCGTCCGCCTCCGGTGGCGTCAGGGCGGCGAGCTCGCCCTGGGCGCGCTTGGCGATCGCGACCGTGTTGTCGACGAACGACTTGAGGTCAGCGGCGCCGGTCGGGCGCGGCAACGCGTCGGCGTCGGTCTTGGCGACCTCGCACACCTTCGTGGCCTGAGCGACGTAGGCGGCCTTCGGGTCGTCGTCGCCGCCGCCGCTCGTGCACGCGGTGAGCAGCAGCAGGGGCAGAACGACGAGGGCGGGCTTCATGCCCCGGAGCCTCCCACGCTCAGGGCCGTCGACCCAGCACCCAGCACGCCACGGCGGCGGCGGCCCCGACGTTGAGCGAGTCGACCCCGGCGGCCATCGCGATGCCGACCCGCTCGTCACTGCGGGCCATCACCTCCTCGGTCAGGCCAGGTCCCTCCGCGCCGAACAGCAGCGCGATCTTCTCGTCAGCGTCGACCCGGAGCTCCGCCAGGTCTGTCGCGGCCGCATCCGGCGTGAGGGCGAGGACGCGAAAGCCCGCCGCCCGCACCTCGTCGATCCCCTCAGGCCACTGGTCCAGGAAGGCGTACGGCACCGAGAAAACCTGACCCATCGACACTCTCACGGTCCGGCGATAGAGCGGATCACAGGAGGTCGGGCTGAGCAGCACGGCGTCCATGCCCAGCGCTGCCGCGCTCCGGAACACGGCGCCGAGGTTGGTGTGGTTGGTCACGGCCTCCATCACCACCACCCGCGTCGCATTGGCCAGCACCTCGGCGGCGGTGCGCAGCGGGAGCCGGCCGAAGCTCGCGAGCGCGCCGCGGTGCACGTGGAACCCGGTGACGGCCTGCAGCACCTCGTAGGAGGCGACGTAGACCGGGCAGGTCAAGGCCGCGACCTCCGGGCGCAGGTCGGCCAGCCGCTGCGGTGACAGCAGCAGCGAGCGCACCGGATAGCCGGCTGCCGCGGTCCGCACGATGACCTTCTCGCCCTCGGCGATGAAGAAACCAGCGCCCGGCTCGTGCTTCATGCGCCGCGCCCCGTCGGTGAGCCCGACGAAGTCCGCCACTCGCGGGTCGGAGGGGTCGTCGACCTGCTCGGGGATCATCCGTTCCACGTTATGCGTGGCCGGGATCACGAGGCAGTGACGCCGCTCGGGCCGCTTCCCCACATACCGGACCGTCGGACGCAGGCACGGACCATGATCACGAGGTAAGTGCGGCCGGCTGAGGCACTCCCCTCGTGATCATGCGTACGGGGGGGGCTGGCAGCAAGCTGTGTCCGGTTCGGGGCGGCTGATCACGCGGGTAGTGACACCGACGCAGGCACTCCCCTCGTGATCATGCAGGGGCGCCGGCGGAAGCGATCTGCGTCCGGTTCTCGGCGATCGATCACGAGGGGAGTCGGTGGGCGCCGCGCACTTCCCTCGCGATCAGGTGGAGGGGCGTGCCCGGGCGTACTGGTCCGGCCACGTCACATCGTCACCCAATGCGACACCGGCGTGCAGCGGGAAGTGCGGGTCGCGCAGCAGCTCGCGGGCCATCAGCACGACATCGGCCTGGCCGCTGCTGAGCACCTGCTCGGCCTGCTCGGGGGTGGTCAGCAGGCCAACTGCGCCGGTGGGGACGCCGGCGTCGCGGCGGACGGCTTCGGCGAAGGGCACCTGGTAGCCGGGCTCGACGGGGATGTCGACCAGCACGTTGCCGCCGGAGGAGCAGTCCACCAGGTCGACCCCGCGGGCAGCCGCCTCCTTGGCCAGTGCGACGGAGTCCTCGATGCGCCAGCCGTCCTCGGTCCAGTCGCTGGCCGAGATGCGCAGCAGCAGCGGCTTGTCGGCCGGCCACGCCGCGCGTACGTCTTCGATCACCTCGAGCACCAGGCGCATCCGACCGGTCAGGTCGCCGCCGTAGCCGTCGGTCCGGGTGTTGGACAGCGGAGACAGGAACTCGTGCAGCAGATAGCCGTGAGCGGCGTGGATCTCGACCAGGTCGAAGCCCGCTGCCAGCGCCCGACCCGTCGCAGCGACGAAGTCGGCCCGGACCTTGGCGATGCCGCCCTCGTCCAGGGCGACCGGCTGGGCCAGCCCCGGGAAGGGCTGCTCGGACGGCCCGACAGGGGTCCAGCCGCCAGCCTCGGGCGGATGGAATCCGCGACCGTCCCAGGGGCGGATGCCGCTCGCCTTGCGTCCCGCGTGGGCCAGCTGCACGCCGGCCAGCGCGCCCTGCGCCTGGATGAAGGCCACGATGCGCGACCAGGCGGCGGCCTGCGTGTCGTTCCACAGCCCGACGTCCTGCGGGCTGATCCGGCCCTCGGGGCTGATGGCGGCGGCCTCGGTGAGCACCACCCCGGCGCCGCCGACGGCCCGCGCCCCCAGGTGCACCAGGTGCCAGTCGGTCGGCGCCCCCGCCTGCGGCCCGGACGACTCCGCGGAGTACTGGCACATCGGCGCCACCCACAGCCGGTTACGAGCCGTGGCGCCGCGCAGGGTCAGGGGTTCGAACAGCAGGCTCATGACAGGGGCCAACCGCCGGGCTGCAGTGGCATTCCGCGGCCGGTAACATCGGGCCGGACGTCACCCGGCACCCGGAGGAACCCCATGGCCGACCACGGCACCAGCACCACGGCCAACAAGCACAAGATGACCTCCTGGATCACGGTCCTGCTCATCACGCTGGCGAGCATCGTCCTGGGCTTCGCGTTCGTCTTCCAGTCCATCCCGCTCACCGTCGTCGGCGTGGTCATCGGTCTGGCCGGCCTCGTCCTCGGCATCACCGGCAAGATCATGGACGACGTGCACTGAGCAGCTAGCCCCGAAAGGTCTGCTCCAACAGCCAGTCCCGCCGCGAGGCCAGTACGTCGACAGGCGCGGCCGCCGAGGGTGGACCGGGGACGGCTTTGCGCACCCGGGCGTGCACGACCCCGTGCGGTGCACCGCTGCGCGCGGCGAGCTGACCGACCAGGGTGTTGATCTCGCGCCGCAGGTCGCCGGCGGCCCGCCAGGACAGCGCGTCAGCCTGTGCCTGCGCGGTCTCGGCCTCGCTGGCCACCTCGTCGATCCGGGTCGAGGACGCCCGCTTGCGGTGGTCGGCGTCGCGGCGAAACAGCAGCGCCGCCGTCTGCTCGGCCGACAGCAGCCCAGGCAGTCCGAGGAACTCCTCGTCCTCGCCGGTCAGCGACACGCTGGCGGTGACGGCCCGCCCGCCGTGCAGGACGTGCGCGAACTCCGCCTCCGCCCCGAGGGCCTGCCAGGCCTCGACCGGCTTGTCCTCGGCCTCCTCGGCCGGCATCGGGTCGTAGAGCTCCTCGCCGTCGTTGCTGGCCGGCGGCGGCAGCACGTGGTTGCGCTCGCCCTCGATCTCGGCCGCGAGCGCGAGCAGGGGGCGTACGGCCGGCAGGAACACTGTCGCGGACTCCCCCGGCCTGCGGGCCCGGACCACGCGGCCGACGGCCTGGGCGAAGAACAGCGGGGTCCGGTAGGAGGTCATCCACGCCAGGCACGCCGCCCTCGGCACGTCGACGCCCTCGGAGATCATGCGCACGCAGACCGCGAAGCGCTCCGTCGAGGTGGTGAACGCCCCGATCTTGGCTGACGCCTTGGGGTCGTCGGACAGGATCAGCACCGCCTTGTGGCCGGTGACGCGCTTGACGATCTTGGCGTACGCCCTGGCGTCGTCCTGGTCGCTGGCCAGGACCAGGCCTGCGGCGTCGGGCATCCCGGCCTCGCGCAGATGGGTGATGCGCTCGTCCATCGCGGCGATGACGTGAGGCACCCACTCGCCACCCGGGTCCAGGGCGGTGCGCCAGGCGATCGCCTCGACAGCCTTGGTCGACTCCCCGGTCAGCGACGCCGCCACGACCTCGCCGGCGCTGTTGCGCCAGCGCGAGACGCCGGTGTAGGCGGCGAAGACCACCGGGCGCACGACCCCGTCGGCGAGCGCCTGGCGGTAGCCGTAGCCGTAGTCGGCGGTGCTCGCCAGGCCTCCCTCTCCGTCGGGCTCGTAGCGAACGAACGGGATCCGCTCGTCGGCTCGGGTGCGAAAAGGCGTGCCGGTCAGGGACAGCCGCCGCCGGGCGCCCTCAAACGCGAAGGCCACCGCCTCGCCCCAGCTCAGGCCGTCGCCAGCGTGGTGCACCTCGTCGAGCACGACCAGGGTGCGCCTGGCGCGGGTGCGCGCCTCGTGGATGGCGGGTCGGGCGGCGACCTGGGCGTACGTCGTGACGTAGCCCTGCAGATCGGGCCGCACCGGGCCGACGGCGTTGGACAGGGTCGGGTCGAGCCCGATCCCCATGGTGAGCGCCGCCTGCGCCCACTGAGTGCGCAGGTGGTCGGTCGGACACACCACGACGACCCGGTCGATGAGCTTGCTGGCCAGCAGCTCCGCGGCCAGCGTGAGCGCGAAGGCGGTCTTGCCCGCGCCCGGCGTCGCGGTCACCAGGAAGTCGGTGGCCCCTGCCGCTCGGTAGGCCGCCAGCGCCTCGACCTGCCAGGCACGCAGGGGCCGGCCGGGTGGCGACGCAGCGGCGGCGGGCGCGGTCAGGGGGCTCTCCAGGGTCGGTCGACGTGCACCGCCGAGGATCCGGCCGGGCTGCTCCCGACCCTAGGCGAGAGGTCGGACGGACCCGTCCGCGGACACGCGGTCAGGCCGGTTCGGTGACGAAGTCGATGAGCATCTCGACGCTGCGCAGGATCGGCACCTCCAGGTCGGCGTAGGAGTCGACGCCGGCCAGGACCCGCTTCCAGCCCTGCCAGCTCTGGCCCCAGCCGAGCGCGGCACACACGCCTTCCTTCCACGGCGTGCCCCGCGGTACGACCGGCCAGGCGGCGATCCCTACCGCCGCGGGCTTGACCGCCTGCCAGACGTCGACGTACGGGTGACCCGTGACCAGCACGTTCGCATCCTTGACCTGCGCCACGATCCGGCTCTCCTTGCTGCCCGGCACGAGGTGGTCGACGAGCACGCCGAGCCGGGAGCCCCGCCGCGGCCCGAACTGCCCGACCTCGCGGGGCAGGTCGTCGACCCCGTCGAGCGGCTCGACGACGACGCCCTCGACCCGCAGGTCGTGGCCCCACACCCGCTCGACCAGCTCGGCGTCGTGCTTGCCCTCCACCCAGATGCGGCTGCCGACCGCGACCCGGGCGGTCAGCCCCTGCACGGCCACCGACCCGGACGCCGTCGTCCGCGCGACGGGGGCCGACCTGCCGACCGGGCGGGCGAGGGTCACCGCGCGGCCCTCGAGCAGGAAGCCCCCGGCGTCCAGCGGGAAGACCCGGACCTTGCCGTGCCGGTCCTCCAGGCTGACGCGCTCCTTGTCGCACTCGACCACCGCGCCGCAGAAGCCGGTACCGGCCTCCTCGACGACCAGCCCGCGCTCCGCGGCGACCGCCT
>JBBPYI010000208.1:0-11478 GCA_038200075.1 Mycobacteriales bacterium | reverse complement strand
CTCCTTGCTCATCTCGCAGGAGATCGCGCTGGCCAAGGCTGAGATCAAGCGCGACGTCACCGCCGCGGGCAAGGGTGCCGGGCTGTTCGGCGGGGCCGGCTTCACCGGCTTGTTCGCGCTGCTGTTCCTGTCGATCGCGCTGGCCTTCGCGCTGGGCAAGCCCACCACCCTCGGGGTCGGCTTCCTGCTCGTCGGACTGCTCTACCTGGCGGTCGCGGCCGTGCTGGCCCTGTCGGGCAAGAAGAAGCTCGGCCAGGTGGGCGCCCCGGAGAAGACCATCGAGACGCTCAAGGACGACGCCGCCTGGGTGAAGCACCCGACCCGCACGACCTAGCCTGCTGGGCCGCGTGGCACCCTCGCCGCATGGCCCCTGAGGACTCCGTCGTTCTGGTCGACGGGCCCTGGACCCACCGCGAGGTGACCGCCAACGGGGCCCGCTTCCACATCGCGGAGTGCGGGCCGGTCGACGGCGAGCTGGTCCTGCTGCTGCACGGCTTCCCCGAGTTCTGGTGGTCCTGGCGGCATCAGCTGGTCGCCCTGGGCGCCGCGGGCTACCGGGCGGTGGCTGTTGACCTGCGCGGCTACGGCGCATCGGACAAACCCCCTCGCGGCTACGACGCGTACACGCTGTCCTCGGACGTGGCCGGGCTGGTGCGGGCGCTGGGCTCCCGCGCGGCGACGGTCGTCGGCCACGACTGGGGGGGCGTGCTCGCCTGGACCGTCGCCACGCTGCACCCGCAGGTCGTGCGTTCGCTGGTGGCCGTGTCGATGCCGCACCCGCTACGGCTGCGGGACGCAATCCTGCACGACCGCCGGCAGCGCCGGGCCTCGCGATACATCGCGTTCTTCCAGCTGCCGCGCGCTCCGGAGGCAAGGCTGCGGCGCGACGGCGGGGCCTACGTCGGGGAGTTGCTGCGCCGGTGGGGCGGTCCGGGCTTCCCCGACGCCGAGACCGAGGCGCGCTGCCGCCAGGCGATGGCGATCCCGGGCGCGGCGCACTGCTCGCTGGAGTGGTACCGGTGGGCCGTCCGGTCCCGCACCCGACCCAGCGGGTTGCGCTTCCTCACCCTGCTCGAGCAGGGCGTCGCCGCGCCGACGCTGCAGCTGCACGGCGCCCTGGACTCCTGCCTGCTGCCCGAGACCGCGCACGGGTCGGGGGCATGGGTGCGCGCGGCGTACGAGCTGCAGGTGCTCGACGGCGTCGGTCACTTCCCCCACCAGGAGGTCCCCGACGCGGTCAGTGCCGCGCTGCTGGGACACCTGAGCTCCCTGTGAGGGCGCGCGACGCGGCTGGGCGGCCGGTCCCGCTGGGCTCGCCGGACGCGGTCGAGGACGTGCCCGAGCAGTCGCGGGAGCCTGCTGAGGCGCTCGCGCTGGCCCGTGAGCTGCTCGCCGCCGGACGCCCGTTCTTCGCCCACGACGTGCTGGAGGCGGCCTGGAAGGCCGCGCCGGACGGCGAACGAGCGCTCTGGCAGGGGCTCGCCCAGGTCTGCGTCGGCCTGACGCACCTGCAGCGGGACAACCCCGTCGGGGCGGCCCGGTTGCTGCGGCGAGGTGCGGGCCGGCTGGGCGAGCACGCCGGTCCGGCGTACGACGTGGACGTCAGCGCCGTGGCCGCCTGGGCGCGCACCGCAGCCGAGGCGGTCGAGACCGGGACGCCGCCGCCGGCGGCCCTGCCCTGGTGAGGCTCAGCACTTCCCTGTGGGGCTCAGGCCGCGCGACGCGCCTCGGCGGCCTGCGCCAGGTTCGCCAGGAACTGCTCGGCCATGCTCACGAGTGCCCGCTCGTCGAGGCGGCTGGCCTCGAGCCCGTCGCTGTCGAGCACCAGGCTGGCCCGCGTGGTGGGCGAGCTGTCCCCCGGCGCGTAGGTGAGCGTCAGGACACCCTCGGTGACCGGCAGGTCCGGCCCGGTCCAGGCGAAGCGGGTGACGAAGGCGGTGGGTGTGCGCCGCGGCGGCCGGGCGGTCACCGACGCCGCTGTCGGCGCAGGGCCCGTCATCTCGACGAGCACCCGGCCCCCGACCTCGCCGACCCGGCGCACGCCGGGCCACAGCTCAAGCGCCGTCGGGCCGGCCAGCAGCAGTGCTGTGCTGGCCGGATCGGCCACGATGCGCTGGTGCGCCTCGATCCGTGTGCTCATGGGGACCTCCGCCCTGACTGGTGCTTGCTACAGCAAGCGTACGGCAAGCATCCCCCGCGTCACCGCTCAGCCGCAGGTGCGGGTGCTCACACGCTCGGTCGCCGCCCGACCCGCCTTCGCCGGGCCGGCCACCTCCTCGGCGGTCAGGGCGTAGCCGACCCTGTCGTCATCGGCCGCAGCCGCGAAGATCACGCCGTAGACCTTGCCCTGCAGGTCGATCAGCGGGCCGCCGGAGTTGCCCTGCTGGACCAGACCGCGCAGCGCGTAGATCTCCCGGGTGACGGTCTGCCCTCCGTAGATGTCCTTGCCGACAGCCGGCTGCCTGCCGCTGATGCGCGCGGCGTTGGCCCGGAACGGCCCGTCCTGCGGATAGCCGACGACGATGGCCCCAGCCCCCGGCTCGGCCGCCGGCTCGTTGAACGCCAGCGAGGGCCGGGTCAGACCGGGCACGGCCAGCACCGCCACGTCGCGACCCGGGTCGAACAGCACCACGCGCGCCGGCAGCTGGCGGTCGCCGACCTCGACCATCGGCTCGGTCACGCCGGCCAGGACGTGGGCGTTGGTCATGACGCGCTCGGGGGCGTAGACGAACCCGCTGCCCTCGATGCGCTTGCCGCACTCCCTCGCCTCACCTGTGATCTTGAGAACGCTGGGCCGCACCTTGGTCACGACGGGGCTGGCCGCGAGCGCGGGGTCGGGCGGCGCCACGGTCGTGACGTCAGGGCGCCTGAGGTCTTTGAATACCTGGGGGAAGCCGCGCTCGTCGACCAGGTCGCGCAGCGAGGTGAACAGCCGTCGCCCGGAGTCCGGCACGACCTCGTCGACGGCGGCGATGACCACGGAGCGCTGCACCTGCGAGGACAGCGCCTGAAGCGGCGAGTCGGCCACCGCTCGGCCCACCAGCCAGGTCACGAGCAGCAGGCCGACCACGCTGATGGCGGCGCCGGCCAGGGCATCGACCTGCCGAGCCGGCTGCCAGGTCAGGCGGGTGCGCAGCGCTCCGCCGACCAGCGTGGCCAGCACCTGACCCAGGGTGGCTGCCGCGAAGACCACCACCAGGGCGACCAGCGTGCGCGACAGACCCTGGACGGCGCTCATCGAGGCGATGTCGGGCGCGACCCGGGCGCCGAGCACTCCGCCACCGAGGAAGCCGACGAAGGACAGCACCCCGACGACGAAGCCCTGCCGGTAGCCCGACACGGCGAACAGCAACGACGCCACGACCAGCACCACGTCGAGCAGATCACCGCGCATCGGTCGAACCTAGGTGATCGGGGGCAGGTCCGCGGCCACCGGCAGGCCCGCGGGGAAGGTGGCGCCCCGCCTCGCGAGGCTCACCAGCTCGGGGTCCAGGGTGCGCTGCCGGGAGCTGTCCCACGGCTGGGCCCACCCCCCGAGCTCCAGCAAGCGGTCCAGCAGCCCTGCCGTGAAGCCCCACACCAGCAGCTCACCGTGCTCGCCCTGCACCTCGAAGGCCGGCCCGATCCAGCCGCTGGGGTGGCGCACCTGCAGTCGACGGGCCGGGTCGACCAGCTCCGCTATCGGAGCCCGTACGACGGCCGCGACCTCTGCGGTGTCCACGACGTCGACGGGGTGGGGGACGCGCCAGTGAGCCACGACCGGATGCACCACGAAGCCGGACGGCGGCAGGAACAGCGCCGGCAGGGTTGCGAGCACGTCGACGCTGGCCGGGTCCAGACCGACCTCCTCACGAGCCTCGCGCAGGGCGGCGTTGACCGGTCCCGGGCCGGTGGCGTCACCGTCCCCGGGGTCCAGCGCCCCGCCCGGGAAGGCCGGCTGACCCGCGTGCGCGCGCAGCGTGCGGGCGCGCTCGATGAGCAGCACGTCCGGGCCGTGGTCGGCCTCGCCGAACAGCACGAGCACCGCGGAGTGCCGACCCCCGGTCTCGGGCGGCAGGAAGCGACTGAGCTGCTCACCGCGCACATCGGGCAGCGCCACCTCGAGCTGCCTGAGCCAGGCCGGGGTGCTCACACCCTGATGCCAAGGTGGGTCGCGACCAGCGACTCGATCTCGGCCAGCGAGCGCATCTCACCGGCTTCGACATGGGTCACCGCGCCGTCGGCGTCCAGGAACAGCGTCAGCGGCGTCCCGCCGCCGTAGCGGGCGCGCACCAGGCCGTCGTCGTCGACGACGTTGGGGTAATGCATGCCGTACGCCTTGGCGAACGACAGCGCGCTGGTGCGGGTGTCGGTGGTGAGGACCCCGACGACGCCCACCTTGCCGCGGGCCTTGTCGGCGAAGGCGACCAGATCGGGCACCTCCCTGACGCAGGGCGCGCACCAGCTGCCCCAGATATTGACCACCGTCGGACCGGCAGGGCGGCCGGACAACGCCACGTCCGGGCCGCCGCCGAGGCACGGCAGCATGAGGTCCGGCAGGTCGGGTCCCAGGGCGGTGGGGCAGGGCTCCAGCGCCGCCGCCTCCTGCAGCGCGACCAGATCGGGCCCGGCCGGGGCGCTGGCGCCGTCGTCACGTTGGCCGTAGACGGCGGCGCCGGCGATCAGCACGCCGACCGCCGCCAGCGCCAGCAGGTCCACGCGCCTCACGGGGACACCGCGACCTGGGTGGGGGTCTTGACCAGCGCCGCGGCCAGCTCCGGGTCCGTCGGGCCCAGGCCGTACGACGGGCACAACGACGCGATGCCGCACGCGCCGCAGGCGGGCTTCTTGGCGTGGCAGACCCGCCGGCCGTGGAAGATCACGCGATGGCTGAACATCGTCCACTCGGCTTTGGGCAGCAGCTCGGCCACGACCGCCTCGACCTTGACGGGGTCGGCGAGCTCGGTCCAGCCGAACCGGCGCACCAGCCGGCCGAAGTGCGTGTCGACGGTCAGCCCCGGCACCCCGAAGGCGTTGCCGAGCACGACGTTGGCGGTCTTGCGGCCGATGCCCGGCAGCGCCACCAGCTCGGCCAGGGTCGCCGGGACCTGAGCGGCGTGCCGCTCGACCAGCGCGGCGCCGAGCCCGATCAGGCTGCTGGCCTTGTTGCGGAAGAACCCGGTCGAGTGGATCAGGTTCTCGAGCTCGGCGCGGTCGGCAGCGGCGTAGGCCTGCGCCGTCGGGTAGCGGACGAACAGCGCCGGGGTGACCTCGTTGACGCGCTTGTCGGTGCACTGGGCCGACAGGATGGTCGCCACCGCCAGCTCCAACGGCGTGGTGAAGTCCAGCTCGCAGTGCGCATCGGGGTGCAGCAGGGCCAGCTCGCGGTCGATCCGGCGAGCCCGGCGCACCAGCGCCACCCTGCTGCCCGACACCGCACGACCCATGGGCTGACTTTACGTGGCGGCTGTCAGGGCCGCCTGCCGCTGACCCAGCCGGGTGACGTCCCTCAAGGAATTGACGGTGCGTGACGAACCTTCCAGAGATAATCACGGAGAGTATTCGCCAGGAGGACCCGATGGACCCGCAGACCGGCACGACCGCCCCCGCCGCGGTCACCAGCCTGGCCGGCCGACCGCCGTCGGCGCGCCGCAAGGCCGAGGTCCGCCCCGTCCCCGTGCGCAACGCCAGCTACGACCACCTGACGCTCCCGGCGCTGCGCGGCTACCGCACCCAGCTGACCGCCGAGGAGGGCAAGGTGTCCTACTGGCGCCGCATCCTGCAAGCCCGGCTCGACGTCCTGCAGGCCGGCCCGACCGGCCGCGAGCTCGACCCCGCCCGCCTGACCCCGGTCCTCGGTCGCGAGCGGGTAGGCGCCGGCCGGCAGGCTCTGGTCGAGTTCCTGCCGATCGACGACATCCCGCCGCTGCCGAGCCTGGGAGAGCTGTGGGAGCGCCGCGTCGACCCGGGCAACCCGGTCGCCCAAGCGCAGCTCGAGGCAGACCTGCGCGCCGCCGAGTCCGAGCTGTCGGCCTACCGGGCAGCGCTGCACCGTCGCATCGGCGAGGCGACCGGCGAGCTCATCGCGCGCTACCGCGAGCAGCCGGACCTGTGCCTGTCCGCCCTGCCGCTCAACCGCAGCAGCCGCGCCAGCGCGTGAACCGGCAGGGCCGGTGCCCGTGCTGGTGACAGGCGCCCTGGCAGGATGAGCACCGTGCCCCTGCTGGTTGTCGCGCTGCTGCTCCCCCTGCTGCTGCTCGCCCTGCTGCTGTGCATGGAGCGGGTCGAGCGACCGCTGCGCGTGGACTCGGCCTCCGAGCAGCTCGAGGCCTTCCTGGAGACCGCCCGCCCCGAGGAGGTCGAGACCTACGTCAGCGAGGGGTACGCGCCGGCGCTGGAGCGCTACTGGCGACGCCGGCGGCTGACCCGGCTGCTGCCCGGCCGGCCCCGTTGACGCTGCGTGCTCCCGCGACCGCGACGCGTGTACCCCGCGGCTTGACGGGCACGGACGCGGCGACGTGGGATACTCCCGCACGCAGAACGATCGAGGGGATGAGGGACGCGTGGACAGCGACAGCGCAACAGCGGACCAGGGCAGCGAGGTGCTCGCGCGGGCCGGGCTGTTCCAGGGCGTGGCCCCCGAGGCCAGGGAGGCGCTGTCGACGGCCCTCGGCTACGGCGACTACACCCGGGGCGAGTCGGTCTTCACCGAGGGCGAGCAGGGCGACACGCTCTACATCGTCCTGACCGGCAAGGTGAAGGTGGGCCGGCGAGCCGCTGACGGCCGCGAGAACATGCTGTCGGTCATGGGGCCCTCCGACATGTTCGGCGAGCTGTCGCTGTTCGACCCGGGCCCGCGCACCGCGACCGCGACCGTGCTCACCGACGCCCGGCTGGCCTCCCTCGCGCACACCTCGCTGCGGCCGTGGATCACCGACCGACCCGAGATCGCCGAGCAGCTGCTGCGGGTTCTGGCCCGGCGGCTGCGCCGCACCAACGACGCGCTCGCCGACCTGATTTTCACCGACGTCCCCGGTCGGGTCGCCAAGGCGCTGCTCGGGCTGGCCGAGCGCTTCGGCACCCAAGAGGCCGACGGCATGCGGGTGCACCACGACCTCACGCAGGAGGAGCTGGCCCAGCTGGTCGGCGCCTCCCGCGAGACGGTCAACAAGGCGCTGGCCGACTTCGCCTCCCGCGGCTGGATGCGGGTCGACTCCCGGGCGGTCACCATCCTGGACGCCGACCGCCTGGCCCGCCGCGCCCGCTGAGCCGCCCGCGAACGTCTGCGCCATCCCGAGCACTCGGCTGCTGGGGATGGCGCATGTCCGGCTACCCGGGCGGGCGCAGCGGGGCCTCGTCGGGGCCGAGCAGGCCGGCGATCTCCCGCAGACCGACCCAGTCGGGATCCTCGAGCAGCTCGACGTCCAGGTCGTGGTCGGCGAACTCAGGCGGAGGGGTGGTGCGCCAGCCCTGCACCACCTCGGGCGAGCGCAGGTACGCCACGTGCTCGCGGACCCCGTCCAGCGTGATCACCGCGACCAGCCGGCCGTCCTGGCCGAGCGTGTGCTCCAGCGCGGAGCGCAGCAGCAGCAGGGCGGCGTGCTCGTCGTCGTAGGGCTGCCCCTGCGGGTCGGGGTCGTGCAGCGCCACCGACACGGCCAGCTGGGTCGGATATCCCGGCCAGGGAGCGCCGTCGACGACGGCCTCGTCGAGCTCGAGCACGGTCAGCTGCGTCAGGTCGTCGTCGTCGAGCAGCTGCACCCAGGCGGGCTCGACGTGCACGAGGTCCGTCATCGACCGAGCCCCTGCAACGCCCGCTCGGTGGCCGCGACCTCCGAGCGCTGGCCGGTCGAGCGGGCCACCTCGAGCGCCTCGACCAGGGCCGCCTGACCCTGCTCGCTGTGCCCGCAGGCCCGCAGCGCCGTGCCGAGCGCGCGCAGCGCCAGCACCTGCGCCCGGACGTCCTCGGCCGGGGTCGCGACGGCTTCGCGGGCTGCGACCAGACCGTCCTGGTGGCGGCCGAGCTGCACCAGCATCCCGGCCCGGTGCGCCAGCGCCTGGCGGCGGGGGAACAGCAGCGCGGGCACGTCGGAGACCGCCAGAGCCGTCTCGAGCTCGGCCAGCGCCTGCTCGGTCTGCCCGCGGGCGCGCAGCACCTGGGCCAGCAGCACCTTGGCGCCGAGGGGGGCGTGCGGCTCCAGCTGCAGCCCCGACAGCCGGGCCAGCGCCGAGAAGGCCGCCTGCTCGGCCGCGCCGAGGTGGCCGCGGTCCAGCTCGGCGTAGCCGCAGGCGACCAGGGCGAGGCTGCCCACCAGCGGGTAGCTCATCGCGGTGGCGACGGCCCGCTCCAGCAGCGTCACTGCCGTGTCCGGGTCGCCGGCGCCGCGCGCAGCGACCCCGGCCGCCGCCAGCGCCAGCGCCTCGCCCCAGCCGTCACTGAGCGCCGCGAAGCGCTCCGGCGCCCGCGCGGCCTCGTCGGCGGCCGCCTCGACGTCACCGAGCTCGGCGGCGGCCAGGGCGTCGATGGTCAGCAGCGCCGCGACCCCCCAGCGCTCCCCGACGGCCTCACCGAGCGGCAGCACCGACCGGGCCAGCTCGCGGGCCTCACCGAGCCGCCCCTGCAGCAGGCGGACGAACCCCTCTGTGCCGGCCACCCACGACAGCCCACCGGTGTCCTCCAGTGCGCTGAAGACCTCGGCGGCCAGTTCCAGCGTGCGGTCGGCCAGCGCGTAGTCCCCGCGGGTCGTCGCGCTCCACGCCAGGTGCTGCAGCGCCCAGCCGGCGCCGCGCGGGTCGTCGACCTGGGCGGCCAGCGCGTGGGCCTGGCGGAAGCGCTCCTCGGCGTCCTTGAGCCGGCCGTCGAAGTAGTCGAGCAGTCCGAGCTGGCGCAGCGCCTCCCCCGTCAGCCGGTCCACCCCGGCGGTCCCGGCCGCAGCCAGCGCCGAGACGTAGGCCTGCCGGGCCCCGTCCACCTGCCCGCGCTTGCGGCGGATGTCGCCGAGCACGACCAGGGCAGCCGCGCGCACGCCGTCCTCCGCGCCCGCCAGCCCCTCGACGAGATCGGACTCGGCCTCGGGCAGCCGGTGCAAGGCCGCCAGCGCCTGGGCGCGCCCGACCCGCACCGGCACGACGAGGTCGGCCGGCAGCGTGCCGCCGTCGAGCTCGATCGCCCGCCGCAGCAGCTGCTCGGCCTCCTGGCTGTCGTCGCGCCCGAGCGCCGTCTGACCGAGCCGGGCCAGCGCGGCGAACGCGACCCCACGGGCCTGCCAGGCGGGGTCCGTCGGCGCGAGCCCCATCTCGGTCGCCAGGCGTACGGCCCGCTCGCCCTGGCTGGCCGCTGCCGCGTCGGCTTCCGCCGAGCGGGTCAGCTCGGTGCGCAGCGCCTGGGTTGCGGCGGCGAACTGCGCCGCCGCCGCGTGCCGGCGGGCGCGCTCGGCCTTGGCCAGCCCGGCGTACGCCACGTCGCGCACCAGCGTGTGGCCGAACCGCAGCGACCCGTCGTCGCTGTCGGCCTCGAGCAGCCGGCGCTCGACCAGGGTGCGTACGGCCTGCTGCACGACATCCGGGTCGCCGTGTCCGCTGGCCCGTCCGACCGCCACGAGGGCGTCGACGTCCGAGCGCAGCCCGAGGACGCTGGCGTCGCGCAGCACGCCCTTCGTGGCGCCGTCCAGGCCGTCGATGCGGGCGGCGAGCACTGCCTGGACCCCGGCCGGCAGCAGGCCGTCGGGCACCTCGCCCGCCAGCACCCACCGCTGCCCGTCGCGCACCAGCGCGCCCCGGTCCACCAGCAGGTGCAGCAGCTCGGCCAGGAAGAACGGGTTGCCCTGCGCGCGCGAGAGCAGGGCCGCGCGGACCGCCGCGTCGAGCTCGTCGTCGGGGGCGCCGAGATAGGCCCGCAGCAGCCGCTCGGTGGCGCCCTGCTCCAGCGGCAGCAGCGGCAGCAGCTCGACCTCGGGCAGACCCTGCCACCAGGACGGCCCACCGACCTCGAACATGTCGGGGCGGCCGACACCGAGGACCAGGACCGGCCCACCGACCTGGCCGAGGACGTCGACAACCCCCTCGAGCAGCACCGGGGTGGCCCAGTGCAGGTCGTCGAGCACGAGCAGCAGCGGCCCGTCCTGCGCCATGGCGGTGAACAGCGCGGCGACGCCGGCCCGCAGCTGGTCGCCGGCGCCGGGGAAGCCGGGGGTGGCGGTCTCGCGCGGACCGCCGACGACCTCGTGCTCCAGCCCCAGCAGGCCGAGCAGCCGTTCCCCGAGGGCGCGCGGCACCGGCCCCGCGTAGGCCGGGTGCTCCAGCCGCGCCACGGTGCGGGCGACGCGTTCGCGGGCGGTCGCGGCGTCGTCACCCTCGCCGATGCCGCAGGCGGTGCGCACCATCTCCGCGATGGGCGAGAGGTCACGACTCTCGCCGTACGGCGCGCAGCGTCCCCACAGCACCCGCGCATCGGGCAGCTCCCCGACGAAGCGCGACAGCTCCTGGGCCACCCGGGTCTTGCCGACGCCGGCGTCACCGGAGATCAGCACGGTCCGGGGCCGGCCGCGCTCGGCGACCTCGAGCGCCCGACCGACGAGCAGGCCCAGCTCGGCGTCGCGGCCGATCACCGGGGCCTCGTCGCCGAGTCCGAGGCGGCTGGCGGAGGCAGGACGCAGGCCCACCAGCTCGTACGCCGTGACCGGTGCTCGCTTGCCCTTGAGCCGCAGGGGCGCCAGGGCGCGCCACGACCCCACGGCCATCGTGGCCAGCGCGGTGTCGCGGCCGGCGAAGACCGCGCCGACCCCGGCAGCGTCCGACAGCCGGGCGGCGGTGTTCACGGTGTCGCCGATGACGGTGTAGCTCACCCCGGCCTGCACGCCGGCCAGGACCTCGCCGGTGTTGAGCCCGACCCGCAGGCCCAGCCGGCGCCCACCGCCGCTCTCCTCCTCGACCACCCGGCGCACCGCGCCCTGCATCCGGGCTGCAGCGCGTACGGCCCGCTCGGCGTCGTCCTCGTGGGCGGTGGGTGCGCCGAACACCGCCATCAGCCCGTCGCCGGTCAGCTTGTCGACATGACCCCCGAACTCCGCGACGGCCGCCGTCAGGGTCGCCAGCACCCGGTCGGTGACGCCGCCGACCCGCTCGGGGTCCAGGTCCTCCGACCAGCTGGTGAAGTCCGACAGGTCGCCGAACAGCACCGTCACGACCCGTCGCTCGGCCTGCGGGTCCGGTCGGCTGGTCGCCTCCAGCGAGGCGCCGCAGGACCAGCAGAAGCGGGCGCCGGACACCGTCGGGGTGCCGCAGACCGGGCAGGTCACGGTCGGTCCAGATAGGCCAGCTGCGCCAGGACCGACAGCCGCGCGGCCGGCCAGAGCGCCCGGTCGACGTCGGCGTAGACGGCCGCGACGATCTCGTCGGGCGTACGCGCTCCTGCTTCTCGAGCCGCCTGCACCTGCGTCAGGCGGGTCTCGCGGTGGCGCAGGTCGTGCTCGGCCACCGCGCCGGCACTGGCCAGCTCGG
>JBBPYI010000207.1:0-2938 GCA_038200075.1 Mycobacteriales bacterium | reverse complement strand
GGCTCGGTGACGGTGTCGGACTGGCCGCGGCACACCTCCCAGCCCGGCGCGGTGCTGCCCGAGCTGCTGGCGGCGATGGGCGCGCGGGTCAGCCGTACGGACGACACTGTGACGGTCAGCGCCGGCGACGGCCTGCACGGCCTGGAGGCCGACCTCAGGGACGCTCCTGAGCTGACGCTCGTGCTCACCGCGCTGGCCGCGCTGGCCGACTCCCCCAGCCGTCTCACCGGAGTGGCCCACATCCGCCTGCAGGAGACCGACCGGCTCGCCGCCCTCGCAACCGAGCTCAACGCCCTCGGCGGCGACGTCCGAGAGCTGCCCGACGGCGTCGTGGTCAACCCGCGCCCGCTCAAGGGCGGCGCGATGGACAGCTACGACGACCACCGGGTGGCCATGGCCTGGGCGGTGCTGGGGCTGGGAGTGGACGGTGTGCTCGTCCGCGACGTCGCCACCACCCGCAAGACCGTGCCCGACTTCGTCGGCTCCTGGACCCGGATGCTGTCAGGCTCATGAGCCCGCGCGAGCTCGACGAGGACGACGTCCGCGTACGCCCCGGCAAGAGCTCGCGGCCACGCACCCGCACCCGCCCCGCCCACGAAGACGCCACCCCCGCCGAGGTGCTGTCAGTCGACCGCGGCCGCTACCGGCTGCGGCACGAGACCGGCCTGCTGACCGCCGTGCGTGCGCGCGAGCTCGGCCGCCGTGGGGTGGTCGTCGGCGACAGGGTCGAGGTCGTCGGCGACCTGACCGGCGGCCCCGACGCGCTGGCCCGCATCGTGCGGATCGCTGAGCGCACCTCGCTGCTGCGGCGTACGCCTGACGACAGCGACCCGATCGAGCGAGCCGTCGTCGCCAACGCCGAGGTCTTGGTCGTCGTGACGGCGCTGGCCGATCCGGTGCCGCGCCCCCGGCTGGTCGACCGGTGCCTGGTCGCGGCGTACGACGGCGGCCTGGTGCCGCTGCTGTGCCTGACCAAGCGCGACCTGGCCGACCCGGCCGAGCTGCTCGCGCTCTACGAGCCGCTCGGCGTCGAGGCGATCGTCACCGGTCCGGGCGAGCTCGACGACGGTGTCGAGCTCTTGCGCCAACGGCTGATCGGGCGCAGCAGCGTGCTGTTCGGGCAGTCCGGCGTCGGCAAGTCCACGCTGGTGAACCGCCTGGTGCCGGACGCCTTCCGGGCCGTGGGTGATGTGACCGGTGTCGGCAAGGGCCGGCACACCAGCAGCTCGGCGATCGCGCTGTCGCTGCCCGAAGGCGGCACCGTCATCGACACCCCGGGTGTGCGCTCCTTCGGACTCGGCGCCGTCACCGCCGAACGCGTGCTGGCGGCCTTCCCCGACCTGGCCGAGGGCGCGCAGCTGTGCCCGCCCGGCTGCACCCACCTCGATGGCGTCGTCGGGTGCGCGCTGGATGCCTGGGCCGAGCAGGGCCGCGCCAGCGGGGCCCGGCTGTTCTCGCTACGGCGGCTGCTCGAGGCGCTGGCTGCCCAGGAGGACTAGACCGGCGCCTCGAAGGCGAGCCACCACAGCAGCGCCGTCAGGGACAGCCCGTCGACCACCTTGCCGTCTCGCACCAACGAGCGGACCTGCGCCATCGGCACCCACTCGACCCGCTCGGACTCCCCGGGGTCGCTCGGCTCGCCGAAGTGTGTCGCGCCGTCAGCGGTGAAGAGCTCGAAGCGCTGGTCCGACAGCCCGTTGCTGGGGTGGTAGCTGTGCAGTCGCCGCAGAGGACCAGGCGCCCAGCCGGTCTCCTCGAGCACCTCGCGGGCCGCGGCCTGCGGGGCGCTCTCCCCGTCGTCGACGCCGCCGGCCGGGACCTCCCAGCCCCAGGTGCCGGTGATGAAGCGGTGCCGCCAGAGCAACAGCACGCCGAGCTCCGCGTCGTGGACGACGACCCCTGCAGCCGGGCGCGGCAGGCGTACGACGTGGTGGTCGAAGCGCGCGCCGCCCGGCACCTCGACGTCGACCAGGCCCAGCGACACCCAGGCGCTGTCGTAGAGCAACCGCTCGCCGTGCTGGGTCCACTCCACCGGCAGCAGGCTAGGCGGAGACCGCCTCCGGGATGTCGGCGGTCGCGAGGGCGATCGTCTTCTCGACCTCCTCGCGGCGGACGAGCAGCTCGCGCTTCTCGACGTCGAGCGCCTCGGCGATGTCCTCGTCCTGCTTCATCAGCTTGGCGAGGTCGAGCCCGGCCATGTCGAGCACGCCCATGTCGGCGTACGCCTTCTGCACCTTCGGGCCCCACAGGCCGATGTCCTTGACGCACGGGACGATCCGGCTGAACAGCAGCGACTGGAACAGTGTGAAGTACTCCGACTGCTCGACGGACGCAAGGCTCTCCTCGACGTTGAAGCCGAGGTTGCGCCAGACCTCCTCCTGGCGGAAGCGGTCGCGCATGAGGTAGCAGCCCTCGACGACGAACTCCTCGCGCTCCTCCTTCTCCTTGCTGGTCAGCTGGGCGTAGTAGTCGCGCAGCGCGAGCCGACCGAAGGCGACGTGGCGCGCCTCGTCCTGCATGACGTACGCCAGGATCTGCTTGGGCAGCGGCCGGTCGGTCATGTCGCGCAGCAGCCCAAAGGCCGCGAGCGCCAGGCCCTCGATGAGAACCTGCATGCCGAGGTAGGGCATGTCCCAGCGGCTGTCGGACAGGGTGTCGTCGAGCAAGGACTTCAGGTGCGTGTTGATCGGGTAGAGCAGGCCGACCTTCTCCTGCAGGAAGCGCGCGTAGGTCTCGGCGTGTCGGGCCTCGTCCATCGTCTGCGTCGCGGCGTAGAACTTCGAGTCCAGGTCCGGGACCGACTCCACGATGCGGGCCGAGCAGATCATCGCGCCCTGCTCGCCGTGCAGGAACTGGCTGAACTGCCAGGCCGTCATGTGCTGCTTGAGCTCACCGACGGCCTTGCGGTCGTTCTTGATCTTGTCCCACTGGGGGGTGC
>JBBPYI010000206.1:0-12127 GCA_038200075.1 Mycobacteriales bacterium | reverse complement strand
GTGACGTCGTGCCAGACCCGCTTGTGGGCGGTCGCCGACACCCACTCGACCGGCTGCGGGAGCAGGTCGAGCACCCAGTCGAGGTAGTGGCTGCCCCAGTCGTAGATCGCGCCGCCGCTGACGGCCTCGTCGGAGTGCCAGAAGTTGCACGGGTGGTCGTAGCCCCCGACGAAGGTCTCCAGGTGGAAGACCTCTCCCAGCGCGCCAGAGCGCACGGCCTGCTTGACGGCCAGGTAGTCGGCGTCCCAGCGGCGGTTCTGGTAGACCGCGAGCGTTAGGCCGGCGTCGCGGGCCGCCGCGATCTGCCGGTCGGCCTCGGCGACCGTGAGGCAGAACGGCTTCTCCACCACGACGTGCTTGCCGGCCTGCAGGGCGCGCAGGACCCAGTCGGCGTGCGTGTTGGGCGGCGTCGACACGATGACCAGGTCGATGCCGTCGAAGCCGAGCAGGTCGTCGCCGTCGGCGAAGCCACGGACGTCGGGGGCGTACGCCCGGGCGGCCTCGATCCGCTCGGCGTTCGGGTCGCAGACGGCGGCCAGCACCAGACCGTGCGTCGCACCGATAGCGAGGGCGTGCTCGTGTCCGATCGCGCCGTAGCCGAGCATCCCGACGCGCACGGGCGCGGCGTCGCGCAGGCCGAGCACGTGGCGTACCAGTCGGTGCACGACCCGGTGGAAGGTGGGGTCGGCGTACGTCCCTGGCGTCGAGCCGATCGTCAGCGTCGCGACCGAGGTGGACGGGCGCCAGGTGGCGACGGGGTGGTTGGTGAAGGCGACATTGGCGGTCAGCACCTCCTGGACGTCGTCGGCGACCTTGTCCTGCAGTGGCCAGCAGTCGGTCAGCAGCAGCTCGTCCCCGCCGAGCCGGTCGGCGACCTGACCCGCGTCGCGGCCCGGTCGTACCCGCACGACGTGAACCGGCAGGACGCGGCCGGGCAGCAGCCCGGCGGCGTCGGTGAGCGCAGTGCTCATGCGCGGACCAACCAGCAGCACCGGGGTGCCGGCAGCGGCCGCCGCCAGCAGGGCGTCCTCGGTCTGGTCGGACAGATCCGCCGCGCCGAGCACCAGGATGGCGTCGGCGGTGGCGTCGAGGGTCTCGGTGACTTCGCTGCCCGCCCCGGCGAGATAGCCGAGCAGGGCCTCGGCAGGCACGGACGAGACGACGGACAGGCGCGAGGTCGAGGCGGTCATCCTGCGGATGCTAGGCGTGGTGCAGCGACCCTGCACGTGCTGCGAGAGAACTGCAGGTGCACCTGGCCAGCAGTACGCCCGCGCGGGGCCGGGCTGCGCCATGATCGCGCTCATGTGGCGCAACTGGGCGGGCAACCAGAGCATGATGCCGGCGGTGGTCGAGCGACCCACCTCGACCGACGAGGTGGCCCGGGTCATCACGCAGGCCGCAGCCGACGGGCGGCGGGTCAAGGCCATCGGCAGCGGCCACTCCTTCACCGCGATCGGCCTGACCGACGGGGTGCTGCTGGATCTGTCCCTGCTGGATCGGGTCCTGTCGGTCGACCCGGTCACCTGCCAGGTGACCGTCCAGGCAGGGCTGGTGCTGCACGAGCTGAACCTGGCGCTGGCCCGCCGCGGCCTTGGTCTGACCAACATGGGCGATATCGACGCCCAGACCGTGTCGGGGGCGCTGTCGACCGGCACCCACGGCACCGGGCGCGACAGCGCAGCGCTGGCCGCGCAGGTCGTCGAGCTGGTGCTGGTGCTGGCCGACGGCAGGGTGCTGACCTGCTCGGCCAGCGAGCACCCGGAGGTCTTCGCCGTCGCCCGGGTCGGCCTGGGCGCGCTCGGCGTCATCACCGCCGTCACGCTGCAGGCCGAGCCGGCGTTCCTGCTGCACGCCGACGAACGGCCGATGCCGCTCCAGGAGGTGCTGCGCGATCTTGACGCGCACATCGCCGCCAACGAGCACTTCGAGCTCTACTGGTTCCCCCACACCGACATCGCGCTGACCAAGCGCAACAACCGCACCGCCGGCCCGCCCGACCCGCTGCCCCGCCTGCGCGCGCTGGTGGACGACGAGGTGCTCAGCAACGGGCTGTTCGAGTTGACCTGCCGCGCCGGACGCGCCGTACCCGCGGCGATCCCCCGCATCAACCGGCTGGCCGCCCGGGCACTCACCGCGCGCAGCTACACCGATGCCGCGCCCAACGTCTTCACAGCCCGCCGGCGGGTGCGGTTCTGCGAGATGGAGTACGCCGTGCCGCGCGCGAAGCTCGCCGCCGTGCTCGCCGAGCTGCGCACCCTGCCGGAACGGCACGGCCAGCACATCAGCTTCCCGGTCGAGGTACGGGTGGCCCCGGCCGACGACATCGCCCTGTCGACCGCATCGGGACGCGACAGCGCGTACGTCGCCGTGCACGTCTACCGCGGCTCCGACCAGCGCGCGTACTTCGGTGCCGTCGAGACCCTGATGGGCAGCGTCGGTGGCCGGCCCCACTGGGGGAAGATGCACGGACTGGACGCCGAGGCGCTGCGGGAGCGCTATCCGCGCTTCCAGGAGTTCCTGACCGTGCGCGACCGACTCGACCCTGAACGCCGCTTCACCAACGGCTATCTCGATCGGGTCCTGGGCGTCTAGCGAGCTACCAGCCGCGCAGGTCGACCGACCAGCTCTCGAGCACCTCGTCGCCGTCGACCAGGTGCATCCGCTCGTGCAGCGCGACCGTCGGGTCGACGTGGGCCGGCAGCACCCGGACCCGGTCGCCGACGGCGAAGACGGCGTCGTCAACCGGCGAGAAGGTCGTGTGCTCGTCGGAGCAGAACCACACCAGAGCGTCTGGCACGGTGGGGTTCCCGTGGTCCATGCCGAGGGACTTCAGGCCGAGGTCGGCGACCACCCAGCCCTGCGGGTTGACCGAGATGACCGACGCCAGCACCGTCAGCGCCTGCGCGAACGGCAGTCCGGCGCCGCTGTAGGCCGTGTCCATGAGGGCGTAGCTTCCGGCCTGCACCTCGGTGCACCAGGTGTTCTCGCGATAGGTGCCGGTGCCGCCGGCGCTCACGAGGTCGCCACCGACATCGGCTGCGGCCGTAAGCAGCAGCGCCATGCAGGCCTGCGTCTGGGCCAGCTTGTCGGGCGGATCGTCGACCAGCATGACGTGGCCCTCGTAGCCCATCACCCCGCGCACTGCCAGCCCGAGCGAGCGCGCGAGCTCGGCCAGCCGGCCGGCGTCGTCGGGGTCGCAGCCGCAGCGGGGCAGTCCCACGTTGACGTCGATCACCACCTCGCGTACGCCGCCGTCGGCTGCCGCCCGGACGGTGATGTCGCTGTCGACCGCGAGCGTCACCCGCGCGCCGGCTGCCGCGACGACGCCGAGGCGGCGGGCGTCCAGGACCTCGTTGGCCAGC
The DNA here is from genome assembly GCA_038200075.1 of Mycobacteriales bacterium. Taxonomy (GTDB): domain Bacteria; phylum Actinomycetota; class Actinomycetes; order Mycobacteriales; family SCTD01; genus SCTD01. Next base: position 8,765 of record JBBPYI010000206.1, on the reverse strand, counting down.
AGCAGATCCTCGCCCAGTCCGGCGGACGCCATCCCCTCGACCTCGCGGATGGTGGCGCAGGTGAAGCCGGTGTGCCCGCGCTGGGCCATCAACCGGGCCAGGGCCGTGGTCTTGAAGGCCTTGACGTGCGGTCGCAGTCGCCGCGCCGGCAGAGCCGCCGTCATCAGGTCGAGGTTGGCCTCGAGCAGCGACCGCTCGACGACCAGAGCGGGCGTCGGCAGGTCAGCGACGCGCACGGACGACTCCTGTCACAGCGTGACCACGACGGCGGCCAGCACCGCGAGCAGCAGGACGTTGGCGATGGTGGCGAGCACGACGATGGCCAGCAACCGGTCGTCGGCGTCGTCGACCCGGCGCAGCCGCCGCGGGGCCACACCGGGCGCGGGGGTGTCGCAGACCGGGCAGGCACCGTCGGTCAGGCGGGGGCGGTAGGGCGCAGCGCAGCGCGCGCAGACCACCTGGTCCGTGACGACCGTCATGCGAGCAGCCCCAGGGTGGCGCGACGGCGTCGGTCGACGACGGCGTAGAGCGTGGCCGTGCCCAGGGACAGGAACTGCCAGCCGCCGAAGGCCGCCAGCACGACCGACGCAGACAGCCTTCGTCCGGCGACGACAAAGGACGCGGGAGCGGCGGTCGGGGGCGCCGCGACGACGGGGGCCGCCGCCTCGACCGGGACTGCCGGGCCCGGGATCGCCGGCGTGCCGGGTATCCCGGGGATGCCGGGATTGCCGGGTACGAAGGTCGACGCCGAGTCCGGCGGCGTGCTCACCGGCGGCAGCGCGGCCGGCGCAGTGGGCAGCGGCGCACGCGGCGGGAGCACGACGGCCGGGACGCGGGGGGCATCGACGGCGGTCAGCACCACGCCACCGACCAGCACGGCGAGCTCGTCCCCGCCGACTCCCCCGGGACCCGTCGCCGTCGTCACGGTGACGGCCACCCCACCGGTGTCGGCGGTCGCGCTGCGGGCGTCGGCCTCGCGCACTCCACCGAGGGTGCGGACCGTGACGCCGGCGGCGACCAGGACGGAGTTGGCCGCAGCGGTGGCGTCCTTGATGCTCTGCCCCGGCACCAGCGGGGTCCCGGCAGCCGTCACACCCTGCTCGGACAGCTCAACCGTCTGCCCGGCGACCAGTGCTCTCCCGATGACCAGGCTGGCGACCGGGACGTGGGTGTCCCCGGTGGCTGTGATGGCGGCTGTGGCCACCACGTCGCGCAGCTCCAGCACTCCCGCGACCAGGACGCGCGAGACGGTGGTGCGGGCGGTGCTGACGGTCCGGCCTTCCGGTCCGTTGGCTTCCAGGGACACCTCGCTGGTCGAGGCTCCGGTCTCGAAAGCGCCCTGCACGGTCAGGGACTCGCCGGTGGCCTCCCCTGCGGCACTCACGGCGCTCGCTGCCGCGGTGGCCGAGCCGCCACGAGAGGAGACCGGGCCGCCCTGCGCCGGCGGCACCGTCGTGAGCTCGCCGCTCGTCTGCGACCCGGGGAACTGCGCCTCTGCGTCGGGCACGTCCAGCACGACCGACCCGGCGCCGGCGTTGACCTGTCCCGCGGCCGTGCGAAACAGCGTCCCGGGTTCGTACGGCACCGACAGCACCGCCGCGGACGGCGAGCTGTCGAGCCGGGCGCGCACCGACGCCGAGCCGGTGTCCAGTGTCGCCAGCCCCCCGGAGGCACCCACGACCCCGTTGGTGCGGACGCCGGAGGCCAGCGCCGACAGGCTGTAGCTGTCGTAGCCCGCGGGGGCCGGCTGGGCCCCCGCGGGGCGCACGGCCACGACCCCCACGACCAGCGGCAGCGCGGCGGCCAACAGGGCGAGCCGTGCCCCGATGGCGGGGGTCACGGCTGCTGCTCCAGGGCGCTGCGGACCAGCTCGCCGACGGCCTCGTCGACACTGGTGCCACGGGCCGCGGCCAGCTGGTGGAGCCGGCGCACATCGCTGCCGGCAAAGGTGACCGGCATCGACTCGCGGGCGCTGCTGGGCGGACCGGCCAGGCGCCGCACGGGCGCGCCGCCACCGCCGAGATAGGCAGCAGCGAGGTCGTCCTGCGACAGCTCGTCGGGCGAGCCGGACGCCACGACCGTCCCTTGCTCCAGCACGACCGCATGGTCGGCGACGGCCATCGCCTGGGCCACGAACTGCTCGACCATCACCACCCCGATCCCGTCGCTTCGCAGATCCGCGACGATCGCGAACAGGTCGGCGACCACCGTCGGCGACAGCCCCATCGACATCTCGTCGAGCAGCAGCAGCCGAGGCCCCTGCACCAGGGCGCGGCCGATCGCGAGCTGCTGCTGCTGGCCGCCCGACATGGTGCCGGCCGGCTGGGTGCGGCGCTCGCGCAGGATCGGGAAGAGCCCCAAGACCCGCTCGACCGCCGCGGCGCCCTCGTCGCCGCGGTCGCGGCCCGCGCCGTAGAGCCCCATCCGCAGGTTGTCGGCGACCGACAGGCCCGGGAAGATGCCGCGACCAGCGAGCACGTGCGCGACCCCGAGCCGCGCGATCGCCTCAGGAGAGCGCCGCAGCACCGACACCCCGTCGACGCGAACATCGCCGGCGCGGGCGCGCACCAGCCCGGACACCGCGAGCAGCGTCGTGGTCTTGCCGGCGCCGTTGGCGCCGAGGACGGCGACGACCTCCCCCGGCCGCACCGTCAGCGAGACGTCCCGGACGGCGACGACCCCGCCGTACGCCACGGACAGGCCCTCGATCTGCAGCAGCGGCTCGCTCACACCGGCACCGCCCCGAGGTAGGCGTCGCGCACAGCCGGATCGGTCCGGACGTCCTGCGGGGAGCCGGCAGCCAGCACGGTGCCGAAGTTCATGACGACCAGGTGGTCGCACAGCGGCATGACCACCCCCATGTCGTGCTCCACCAGCAGCATGGCGCATCCGAGCACCGAGCGGACCTCGGCGAGCAGCGCCACGAAGTCAGCCGTCTCGGCGGGGTCCAGCCCGGACGCCGGTTCGTCGAGCAGCAGCACCTTCGGCTTCAGGCACAGCGCCCGGGCCAGCTCGACCAGCCGGGCCTGCCCGACGGGCAGCGAGGAAGCTTCGACATCGGCCAGGTGCGACAGCTCCAGGAAGGCCAGGACGGCGCTGGCCCGCTCCCGCGCCTGCGCCAGCGCCCGACGCCGGGCCGGCAGGCGCAGGCTGTCGCTCACCACCCCGGCGGAGGTCCAGCGGTGCGCCGCGACCATAAGGTTCTCGCGCACCGTCATGCCGGCGAACAGCTGCACGACCTGGAAGGTGCGGGCCAGCCCCAACGCGGTGCGCGCGTGGGCCGGCAGGCCCGTGACGTCCTGCCCTGCGAGCAGCACCTGCCCGCGCGTGGCCGGCTGCAGACCGGTCACGACGTTGAAGGTGACCGTCTTGCCGGCGCCGTTGGGGCCGATCAGCCCGACGACCTCCCCGGCGTGCACCGTCAGCGACACCCCGTCGACAGCGTCGAAGGAGCCGAAGCGCACGCCGATGTCGCGCAGCTCGAGCGCGGCGCCGCTCATGCGACCGCCACCGGCTCACGGGAGGGCGCTGCACGGCGTACGGCCGCGGCCACGAGTCCGCTGTCGCGCAGCACCACGACCGCGACGAGCACGATGCCGGTCAGCAGCGTCACGATGCTCGTCGCCTCGCCGGTCGCGACCTCGTCGCCCGCCGACGACAGCGTCGAGGCGGTGACGATCAGCCCGCCCGCAAAGGCCCCCGGCACCGAGCCGACCCCGACGATGACGGTGTAGGCCAGCAGCGTGATCGAGCGGGTGAAGCCGAACGGCGCGCCGTTGGCGCCCTCGATCAGCCCGGCGTAGAGCGCACCGGCAAGACCGGCCAGGAAGCCCGACGCGGCGAAGCCGCGCAGCTTGACCGACACCACTGAGAACCCCATCGCCGCGGTCGCCGGCTCCGAGGAGCGCAGGGCAGTCAGAGCCGCGCCCGTACGCCCGCGCCGCAGGCTCGCGACGGCGAAGCAGGCGAGCACGAAGACGGTGAGCGCCAGCCAGGCGTACGCCCGCTCACCGCTCTGCACGTCGGCGCCGTCGAGGGCGGCGAACCCCGGGCGCTCGACGACCCGACTGCCAGCTGGGCTGACCAGCGGCGACCACTTGTAGAGGAACGCGTCGGCGGTGAAGGCCAGCGACAGGGTGGCGATCGCCAGCTCCAGCGGCTGGAGCCTGATCGCGGGAACCCCGACCAGCACGGCGGTCAGCGCCGCAAGCCCGGCCCCGAGCAGCATCGCGAAAAGGAACGGCACGCCCCGGCCGGTGGCGATGCCGGTGCCGAAGGCCCCGACGCCCATGAAGACTGCCTGGCACAACGACACCTGGCCGACGACGCCGACCAGCAGCACCAGCGAGAGCACCGCGAGGGCCCACACCGCCGTCTGGGTGAGGTTAAAGCGCGAGAGGGTGCCGGCGCCGCCGGCCAGCAGGGGAAGCAGCAGCCCGGCGGCCACGACCCCGGCGAGCGAGGCGGCGGCCAGCCTTCCGGTCGGCAGTCGCTTGACCGGGACCGGCGCCAGGCCGCCGGCGACGACGTCACGACGGCCGCCCCGGCGCAGCAGCAGCAGCGCGCCCAGGACGACGGCGAAGGCGGTCAGCTCGTCGGTGCCGCGCACGCTGGGGAAGGCCTTGCCGACCAGGTCGAAGACGATCGGCTGCGCCATGCCGAGCCCGATCCCCCCGGCCAGCGTGAGCGGCAGCGACGTGAGCCGGCCGACCAGGGCCACCGCGAGGGCCTGCACGGTGAAGATGACCAACGTCGTGGTGTCGAGCTTGTTGAGCAGCGGCGTGACGAGCACTCCTGCCAGACCGCTGATCCCACCGCCCAGACCCCAGGCCACCAGGTTGACCCGGTCGACGGCGATCCCGAGCAGCCGGGCCGCGTCCGGGGCCTCGGAGACGGCGCGCGTCGCCGTACCCAGCGCGGTGTAGCGGAAGAACGCCGCCAGGCCGGCGATCAGAGCACCGGCGATCACGATGACGGCGAACTGGTCGCGGGACAGGATGTAGGGCCCGAGCTCCAGCAGCAGCGTCGGCTGCACCAGCACCGCCGGCAGGTCGGTCGCCGTCTGGGTGCCGTAGATCGCACCGATCAGTCCCTGCAGCGCGAGCAGCCAGCCGAGGGTGACGATCGTCTTGGTCAGCGTGCTGCGGACCGGCCGGACCGACAGCTCCATGCCCACCCCGATGAGCACACCGAGCGACACGGCCGCGACCACCCAGACGGGCACCGGCAGGCCGCGGGCCGACAGGCTGCTCGCCAGATAGGCGCAGGCCAGCCCGATCGCACCGGTGGCGAAGTTGAAGACGCGGGAGGTCTTGTAGACCAGCACGATCCCGAGTGCGGTGAGGGCGTACATCACGCCCAGCGGGATCCCTCCCAGAGCGAGGGCGACGTAGACGCTCACCCGTAGGTCTTGTCGTCGCAGGCGTAGGGCTTGTAGCGCTGGACCTGACCGCCCTTGACCCGACCGAGCTGCAGGCAGCGGTTGATGTCGTGGGCGCCGGGTGAGAAGCGCAGCGCGGGGGTGAGCTGGCCGCCGACCGTGGGGGGCAGGCTGTCCATGACGCGCATGAGGTTGGCGCGGGTGATGTCCTCGCCCATCCGGTCGATCGCGTCGACCAGGATCCGCGCGCTCACCCACCCGGCCAGTCCGAGATAGCTCAGCTGCGCCTTGCCGCCGAACTGCGCCTTCACGGTCTTGACGTAGTCCTGAACCTCGGGCGAGGGGTCGTTGACGAACGCGAAGTCGCTGGCCACCAGCGTGCCCTCGGTCGTCGGTCCCTGGCGCACCACCGGGTCGACGAACAGCGGGTCTGCGACGTGCACTGGCCGGTAGTTCTGGCGGTCCATCGACTGCTGCAGCCGGTTGTAGGCGGTCTGGTCGATCAGCGTCGCCATGCCGTTGACCCCGTTGAGCCGGAACTGCGTGACGACGTCGTCGTAGGAGGCCTTGGTGACGTCGACGACGACGATGTCGTCTGACCGCACGGTCTTGCCGCCGGCCGCCAGGCCCTCGGTGAAGGCTTGGCGCTGGGCGGCGTTGGCCTCGGCGGCGCCGCCGATGAAGATGACGCCCGGCCTGCTCACCCCCTGCTCCTGGGCGAGGAAGCGACCCATCTCGTAGCCGTAGTGACCGCTCTGGAAGGCGTACGCGAAGGGGCTCTTGTACTCCGGGCGGGTGCCGTAGCCGCCGATGAGCGGGATCTTGTTCTGCTCCAGGAACGGCACGATGTCCTGCTCGGTCAGCGGCGCCTGCCAGGCCGCGAAGGCGAAGACGCCGCTGGCAAGCAGCTGCTGGGCCTGGGCGCGACCGCGGGCTGCATCGAGCTGGTCATCGCGCAGGTCCAGCACGATCTTGTGTCCGTTGACGCCGCCGCGGGCGTTGACCCTGTCGAGGAAGGCCTTGGTGCCCTGGGCGCTCGCGGCGAAGTTGATCGCGCCGGTCTGCGTGACGATCGCGCCGATCTTGATCGGGGCACCCTGGGCGACCGTGGCCGGACCGGCCGCGCCAGGAGCAGCGCCCTTGGCGGGGCCGGACGTGTCACCGGGGGCGGTCGACGCCGTGGTGCCCGCGGTGCCGACGGTCCCGGCGGTGCCCGCCGTCCCCGCGGTTCCCTCGGTGCCGGCCGTACCCGCGCCGCCGGCCGTGTCTGCCGCGGACGACGCGCTCGGGGCGGCCGAGGCCGTCGTGACGACAGCGGTGTCCTGGCCGGGGGCGGCAGTGACGACCTGGGTGGTCGTCTTGCCGAGTCCGTTGACCAGCACCAGCCCGAAGACAGCGGCCGCCACCAGCTGCAGCGCGAACAGCGCGGCGAGCAGGCGGTCCCGGCTGGTCAGCACGTCGTGGCAGGGGCCGACGGGGTGAACAGCTGGCCGAGGAAGGCGACCAGCAGCCGCTCGCGCAGCCGCGGCGACATCGCCTCCAGCAGCGCGTTGATGCCGGCCATCCGCTCGGGCAGGCCGGCGCCCGGCTCGAGCCCGGCCATCGGCAGCAGCGTGCCGAGCACGTCGTCGGGCAGCTCGTCAGGGTCCAGCGAGCGGACCGCCTCCAGGAGCGTGGGGTCAAGGCCCGTCGCGGTCGTCCGAGCCGTCTGCACGCATGACGTGAGATCGGCTAGCAGTGCCTCGACATGCTGCTCGGAAGACGCTGTGAGCGTCAGGTGGATACTCGCCGGGAGCCCGCGGTAACCCAGCTGCGCCTGGACGTACCAGCCGCGGGCGCTCATCTCGTCGCACACCTCGAAGACGTCGACGCCGTCAGTGGCGGCCAGTGCGACCAGCGCCATCTCCGGTGCACCGAGCACGCGCAGGCCCGGCACGCCGGCGATCCCCGCGATCAGCTTCCGGGTCGCGCGCAGCGTCTGCGTAGCCAGGTCTCGGTAGCCCTGCTCCCCCACCGCGTGCAGCACGGCCCAGGCAGCCGCGAGCGGACCGCCGCTCTTCGTGCTCTGCACGGTGGCGTTGATCATCGTGTAGCCGGTCCAGTCGGCGCAGGCGTAGAACTGCCGGCTCCGCATGGCGGCGTCGGCATAGAGCACGACGCTGGCGCCCTTGGGCGCGTAGGCGTACTTGTGCAGGTCCACCGACAGGCTCGTCACCCCCGGCACCGACAGGTCGAAGGCCGGGACGTCCACCCCCAGATCACGGAAGTACGGCAGCAGCCAGCCTCCGATGCAGCCGTCGACGTGCAGCGGCAGGTCGTGCTCCAGCGCCAGCTGCCCGAAGGCCTCGACCGGGTCGACGACCCCGTGGGCGTACGACGCGGCGCTCGCGACCAGCAGGACCGTGTCGGGTGTGATGGCCCGCCGGGTCGCCTCGACGTCGGCCCGGAAGGTGACCGGGTCGACGTCGACCAGCACCGCCGTGAGCCCCAGGTAGTGGCAGGCCTTCTGGAAGGCCGCATGAGCCGTCACGGGAAGGATCACCTGCGGTGCGGTGACCTCGGGCCGGGTGAGCCGCGCGTGGTCGCGGGCCGCCTTGACCGCCAGGATGATCGACTCCGTGCCGCCGCTGGTGAAGCTGCCGACCGTCGCCGGGCCGCCGCCGAGATGCGCCGCGGTGATGGCGACGACCTCGTTCTCCATGCGCAGCAGCGAGGGGAAGACCGTCGGGTCCAGGCCGTTCACGTCCAGGAAGCTGGCGTAGACCTCGTGCGCGAGCTCGTCGACGTCGGGTCGACCGGCGTCGTAGACGTAGGCGAAGGTCCGGCCGCCGCGGGCGGCGAGATCGCCGGAGCGGTAGTCGGCCAGGCGTGCGAGGACGTCGTCGCGGGTCAGGCCGGTGTCGGGAAGCAGGCTCATGCGGGCACCTCGGGGAGTGGGGTCGGGACGGGAGCACGCAGCAGAGCGTCGGCCTGTGCGCAGCGGCGCAGGAGCGGGATGGAGGCCAGCACCAGCAGTCCCGGCAGGATCGAGAAGCCGAGGACCAGGCCGGTCAGGGCGCTGCCCGGCTGGTCGACACGCACGTCCGCCGCCGAGCTGACGAAGCCGGTGAGGGCGAGCAGCCCGCCGTACAGCGCCGGTCCGAGGGCGAAGCCGACCGTCTCGCCGCCCTGCCAGACGCCGGTGAACACTCCCGCGCGGGAGCTGACGGTGAGGGTGTCGGGGAGCATGGAGTACGGGAACAGCTGCATCCCGGCGTAGCCGATGCCGAGCAGGCCCATCTGGGCGAAGATGACGACGTGCGGCACCTCGCGTGACAGCGACAGCGTCAGCGCGGTGACCCCGAACAGCGCGGTCGCCAGCAGGTAGCCCTGCGCCTTGCCGGTG
>JBBPYI010000205.1:0-21121 GCA_038200075.1 Mycobacteriales bacterium | reverse complement strand
CACCCCCGTTCTCGGCACCGACCGGGTCAAGCGCGGCATGGCCGAGATGCTCAAGGGCGGCGTCATCATGGACGTCGTCGACGCCGAGCAGGCGCGCATCGCCGAGGACGCCGGCGCCGTCGCCGTCATGGCGCTCGAGCGCGTCCCGGCCGACATCCGCCGCGACGGTGGGGTGGCCCGCATGAGCGACCCCGACATGATCGACGGCATCCAGGCAGCCGTGTCCATCCCGGTGATGGCCAAGGCCCGGATCGGCCACTTCGTCGAGGCCCAGGTGCTGCAGGCGATCGGCGTGGACTACATCGACGAGTCCGAGGTGCTGACCCCGGCCGACAACGACCACCACATCGACAAGCGCGGCTTCACGGTGCCGTTCGTCTGCGGTGCGACCAACCTGGGTGAGGCGCTGCGTCGCATCTCCGAGGGTGCGGCGATGATCCGCTCCAAGGGCGAGGCCGGCACCGGCGACGTCTCGCAGGCCACCACCCACATTCGCACCATCCTGGGCGAGATCAAGCGTCTGACGATCATGAGTGAGACCGAGCTCTACCAGGCCGCCAAGCACATGGCCGCCCCGATCGACCTGGTCCGTGAGACCGCCTCGCTCGGCCGGCTGCCGGTCGTGCTGTTCACCGCCGGTGGGGTGGCCACTCCGGCCGACGCGGCCATGATGATGCAGCTCGGCACCGACGGGGTCTTCATCGGCTCGGGCATCTACAAAAGCGGCGACCCGGCCCGGCGCGCCCGCGCCTGCGTCGAGGCCACGGCCTACTACACCGACCCCGAGCGGATCGCCAAGGTCAGCCGTGGGCTCGGCGAGGCCATGGTCGGCATCGCGGTCAGCAGCCTGGGCGCCGGCGACCTGCTGGCCACGCGAGGCTGGTGACCGCGCCTCGCATCGGGATCCTGGCGCTGCAGGGCGACGTCCGCGAGCACGACCGGGCGCTGCAGGCGGCAGGGGCGCAGACCCTGCCCGTACGCCGCATCGGCGATCTCGCCGGGCTCGACGGTCTGGTGCTGCCGGGCGGGGAGTCCACCACGATCAGCCGGCTGCTTGCGGTGTTCGAGCTGCTCGAGCCGCTGCGCGCCCTGGTGGCCGACGGGCTGCCCGTCTACGGCTCGTGCGCCGGGCTGATCCTGCTGGCCCGGGAGGTGCTCGACGGCCGCGCCGACCAGCAGGGTCTGGGCGGGCTCGACGTCGTCGTACGCCGCAACGCCTTCGGCCGTCAGGTTGACAGCTTCGAGAGCGACCTGGACTTCGCAGGCGTCGGCGAGGTGCACGCGGTCTTCATCCGCGCGCCATGGGTCGAGGCGACCGGCCCGGGCGTCGAGGTGCTGGCGACCGTCGGGGGCAGCGGTCCTGCCGCGGGTAAGGTCGTCGGCGTCCGCCAGGGCCCCGTCCTGGCGACGTCGTTCCACCCCGAGCTCACCGGCGATCACCGCGTGCACGGGCTCTTCGTCGACATCGTGAAGGAGGCGCGCGGATGAGCGGACACTCCAAGTGGGCGACCACCAAGCACAAGAAGGGCGCGATCGACGCCAAGCGCGGCAAGCTGTTCGCCAAGCTGATCAAGACGATCGAGGTGGCGGCCAAGACCGGCGGCGGGGACCCGAGCGGCAACCCGCGCCTGGCCGACGCCATCACCGGTGCCAAGCGCCTGTCGGTGCCCGCGGACAACATCGAGCGCGCCATCAAGCGCGGCAGCGGTGAGCTCGGCGACGCCGCCTCCTACGAGGAGATCATGTACGAGGCGTACGGCCAGGGCGGCGTCGCGATCCTCGTGGAGTGCCTCACCGACAACCGCAACAGGGCGGCGGCAGAGGTCCGTACGGCCATCACCCGCAACGGCGGCACGCCCGCCGACCCCGGCTCGGTCTCCTACCTGTTCGGCCGCAAGGGCGTCGTCTCGGTGACCAAGACCGACGGGCTGACCGAGGACGACGTGCTGATGGCGGTCCTGGACGCCGGGGCCGAAGACGTGAACGACGCCGAGGAGACCTTCGACGTCGTCTGCGAGGCGACCGACACGACCGCGGTGCGTACGGCGTGCACCGATGCGGGCCTGGACGTGCAGAGCGCCGACGTGGCGTGGATGCCGACCCTGAACGTCCCCGTCGAGGACGAGGTGGCGCTCAGGGTGCTCAAGCTCATCGACGCGCTCGAGGACCTCGACGACGTGCAGAACGTCTGGGCCAACGTCGACGTCAGCGACGAGGTCCTCGCGCAGGTCGGCTGAGCAGCGCGCCTCCCGCCTTCGCCGGTCGAGGCGTCGTACGCTCCTGGTTCGAACAGGTGTTCCTGGCGGAGGGTGAGCTGGTGCGGGTGATGGGGGTCGATCCCGGCCTGACCCGGTGCGGGTTGGGTGTGGTCGACGGAGCGCCTGGCCGGGCCGTGCTGATCGAGGTCGGTGTCGTGACGACTCCCGCCACCGACGACCTCGGGTCACGGCTGGTGGCCCTGGAGATCGCTTTCGAGGACTGGCTGGACCGGCACCGGCCCGACGCGGTGGCCGTCGAGCGGGTGTTCTCCCAGGCCAACGTCCGCACCGTCATGGGTACGGCGCAGGCTGGTGCGGTCGCCATCACCTGCGCCGCTCGGCGCGGCCTGCCGGTCGTGCTGCACACCCCCTCGGAGGTCAAGGCCGCCGTGACCGGGTCGGGGCGGGCCGACAAGGACCAGGTCGGTTTGATGGTGGCGCGGTTGCTGCGCCTGCCGGCCCCGCCGAAGCCGGCTGACGCTGCCGATGCTCTCGCGCTGGCGATCTGCCACCTGTGGCGAGCGCCGGCGATGGCGCGGCTGAGTGCCGCCGCTGCCGGGGTTCGCGCATGATCGCCTCGGTGGAAGGCGTCGTGCAGGCGCTCACGGCCGATGGTGCGGTCCTACGGGTCGGCGGGGTCGGGCTGGCGATCGCGACGACGGCGGGCACCCGCGCCCGCCTGCGGGTGGGAGAGGTAGCCCGACTGGCCACCACGCTGGTCGTACGGGAGGACAGCCTCACCCTCTACGGCTTCGGTGAGGACGACGAGCGCGTCATGTTCGAGCTGCTGCAGACCTCCTCGGGGGTGGGTCCGCGGCTGGCGCAGGCGGTGCTGGCCGTGCACACCCCCGACGCCGTACGCCGGGCCCTGGCGACCGAGGACCTGACCGCGTTGTGCCAGGTGCCGGGGGTGGGGCGCAAGGGCGCGCAGCGCATGGTGCTCGAGCTCAAGGACAAGGCCGGCTCCGCCTGGACGGGCGCGGGCGCCGCTCCCGCCGGCTGGCGCGACACCTTGAGCCAGGCCCTGGTCGGGCTGGGCTGGACAGCCGGGCAGGTCGACGACGTGGTCGTACGCCTGGCCGGTGAGCACCCGGCTGCGTCCGAGGCCGACGTGCCGGCGCTGCTGCGGCAGGCCCTGGCGCTGCTCGGGTCGGCCCGATGAGCCCGCCGTCGGAGCAGGAGCTGGCCGCCCGCGAGCTCGCAGCCCTCGCGGACCGGGAGCTGGTCGGCGCCGATGCCGGCGACCAGGAACGCGTCGTCGAGGCAGCGCTGCGCCCCAAGCGGCTGGACGAGTTCGTCGGCCAGGAGCGGGTGCGCGAGCAGGTCTCGCTGGTCTTGGAGAGCGCCACGCGGCGAGGTCGCCCGCCGGACCACGTCCTGCTGTCCGGCGCCCCGGGGCTCGGCAAGACCTCGCTGGCCATGATCATCGCCGCCGAGCTCGGGGCGGGGATCCGGATCACCAGCGGTCCGGCCCTGGAGCGGGCCGGCGACCTGGCCTCGCTGGTCAGCAGCCTCACCGAGGGCGAGGTGCTGTTCATCGACGAGATCCACCGCATCGCCCGGCCCGCCGAGGAGCTGCTCTACGTCGCGATGGAGGACTTCCGGGTCGACGTCGTCGTCGGCAAAGGCCCCGGCTCCACGGCGATCCCGCTCGAGGTCGCGCCGTTCACGCTGGTCGGGGCCACCACCCGCTCGGGCCTGCTGACCGGTCCGCTGCGCGACCGCTTCGGGTTCACCGCCCACATGGAGCCCTACACCCCGGCCGAGCTCGAGCGCGTGCTGGTGCGGTCGGCCGGCCTGCTCGGGGTGGACCTGCGGGCCGACGGCGCGACCGAGATCGCCGGACGCTCGCGCGGCACGCCCCGCATCGCCAACCGGCTGCTGCGCCGGGTCCGCGACTTCGCGGAGGTCCGTGCCGACGGGGTCGTCGACCGGGCGACCGCCCAGGCTGCGCTGGCCGTCTACGACGTCGACGAGCTGGGCCTGGATCGGCTCGACCGGGAGGTGCTGGACGCGCTGATCCGCCGGTTCGGCGGGGGACCTGTCGGCCTGTCGACGCTGGCCGTAGCGGTCAGCGAGGAGCGCGAGACCGTCGAGGAGGTGGCCGAGCCGTTCCTGGTGCGTTCGGGGCTGATCCTGCGTACGCCCCGCGGCCGCGTCGCGACCCCCGCCGCGTGGGCCCACCTCGGCCTGCGGCCCCCGGCAACCGCCGGCGTGCTCCCCCTCGACCTCGGCGACGCCGGCTGAGCCGGCCTGACCCCTACCCCCGCGGCCCGAAACGATCATCTGACTCAGGTCCTGGCACCTGACACGCCGGTGTATCAGGTGCCAGAACCTGAGTCGCATGATCATCGAGCTCGTACGGCCGGTGGCCGCGGGGGAGTGCCGGCGCGCCCCCGTAGGCTGGCCCGCAACTCGGACGAAGGAGACGCGTGGGCGGCGGACAGGCAGTGCAGCAGGTGGCGTTCTTCGCCCTGCTGGTCCTTGGGCTCTACGTGCTGGCGATCCGCCCGCAGCGCGCCCGCGCCCGCGAGCTCGCGGGCGTCCGGGCCGGCCTGGCCGTCGGCAGCCGCGTCATGACCAGCGCCGGCATCCACGCCACCGTCACGGCGATCGAGGACGACACCGTGCTGCTCGAGGTCGCGCCCGGGGTGCAGCTGCGCTTCGCCGCCCCCGCGGTCGTACGCCTGCTGGACGCCGCATGAGCGGGCTGCTGGACTTCATCGTCGACGTCCCGGACTTCCCGAAGCCCGGCATCGTGTTCAAGGACATCTCTCCGCTGCTGGCCGACCCGGTCGCCTTCGCCGCCGCCATCGACGCCATGGCGGCTGTCCACCGTGAGCAGCGCATCGACCGGGTCGTCGGCATCGAGGCGCGCGGCTTCGTGCTGGCCGCGCCCGTCGCCTACCGCCTCGGCGCCGGTTTCGTGCCGGTCCGCAAGCCCGGCAAGCTCCCCAAGGCCGTGCACGAGACGGCCTATGACCTGGAGTACGGCCAGAACGTCCTGCAGGTGCATCGCGACGGCCTGTCGCCCGGCGACCGGGTGCTGATCGTGGACGACGTGCTGGCTACGGGGGGTACGGCCGCGGCCGCCGCCCAGCTCGTCCGGGCGTGCGGCGCCGAGCTGATCGGGTTCTCGCTGCTGCTGGAGCTCGGCTTCCTCGACGGTCGCGCGGCGCTCGAGGCGGCCGTCCCCGGCGTACCCGTGGAGTGCCACCTCACGGTGTAGTCGGGCACGACCGGCGCGGCCCGGGTCGTTGTGTCGGGCAGCGTCTCTACACTTCGGGGACGCACGCGACGCAGGGAGCCGCCCATGGCCAACGACGGTCCTGGTACCACCGCGGCCCAGTCAGGTTCCGACGCGGTCACGCCGACGCTGGCCGAGCACGGCGGCCCGTCCTCCGGCCGCCGGGTGCGGGCCCGCCTGGCCCGTCTGACTGCTGCCAAGGCCGGCGGCACCCCGCCGGTGCTCGAGCCGCTGACCCGCACGATCCGGCAGGCCCACCCCAAGGCCGACCTGCGGCTGGTGATCCGGGCCTACGAGGTGGCTGAGCAAGCCCACGAGGGTCAGCAGCGGCGCAGCGGCGATCCCTACATCACCCATCCGCTCGCGGTCACCACGATCCTCGCCGAGCTGGGGATGGACACGACCACGCTGGTTGCGGCGCTGCTGCACGACACCGTCGAGGACACCCGCTACACCCTGGCCGACGTCACCGCCGAGTTCGGCAAGGACGTCGCGCATCTGGTCGACGGTGTGACCAAGCTCGACAAGGTGCAGTTCGGCGACGCCGCCGAGGCCGAGACGATCCGCAAGATGGTCGTGGCGATGGCCCGCGACCCGCGCGTGCTGGTCATCAAGCTCGCCGACCGGCTGCACAACATGCGCACGCTGCGCTGGCTCAAGCAGGAGAAGCAGGAGCGGATCGCCCGCCAGACGCTGGAGATCTTCGCCCCGCTGGCGCACCGCCTCGGCATGAACACGCTCAAGTGGGAGCTGGAGGACCTGGCCTTCGCCACCCTGTATCCCAAGCGCTACGACGAGATCGTGCGCCTGGTCGCCGACCGGGCGCCGAGCCGCGACACCCAGCTCTGCGATGTCGTGGACCGGATCAACGAGGACCTGCGCGCCGCCAAGATCCGGGCCACGGTGACCGGACGGCCCAAGCACTACTACTCGATCTACCAGAAGATGATCGTGCGCGGCCGCGACTTCACCGACATCTACGACCTAGTCGGCATCCGCGTGCTCGTCGACGACGTCCGCGACTGCTATGCGGCCCTCGGGACGATCCATGCCCTCTGGTCGCCTGTGCCCGGGCGGTTCAAGGACTACATCGCGATGCCCAAGTTCAACATGTACCAGTCGCTGCACACCACCGTGATGGGGCCGGAGGGCAAGCCGGTCGAGATGCAGATCCGGACCGAGGAGATGCACCGCCGGGCGGAGTACGGCATCGCCGCGCACTGGAAGTACAAGGAGGGCGCGCACGACGCCGCGCCAGTCAAGGGCGACGACATGGCCTGGCTGCGTCAGCTGCTGGACTGGCAGAAGGAGGCCGCCGACCCGGGCGAGTTCATGGACTCGCTGCGCTTCGACCTGCACTCCACCGAGGTCTTCGTCTTCACGCCCAAGGGCGATGTCGTGTCGCTTCCGGCGGCCGCGACGTCCGTCGACTTCGCGTACGCCGTGCACACCGAGGTCGGCCACCGCTGCATCGGGGCGCGGGTCAACGGCCGCCTGGTGCCGCTGGAGTCAGCGCTGGACAACGGCGACGTGGTGGAGATCTTCACCAGCAAGGCCGAGAGCGCCCACCCCAGCCGCGACTGGCTGCAGTTCGTCAAGAGCCCGCGCGCCCGCAACAAGATCAAGGCGTGGTTCGCCAAGGAGCGGCGCGAGGACGCGATCGAGGAGGGCAAGCACGCCATCACCCGGGCGGTCCGCAAGCAGGGGCTGCCCCTGCAGCGACTCCTGGCCGGCGAGGCTCTGCCGAACCTGGCCAAGGAGCTGCACCTGGCCGACGTCACCGCGCTCTACGCCGAGGTCGGTGAGGGTCGGGTCTCCGCCCAGCACGTCGTGCAGCGGATCATGGCCGGACTTGGTGGCACCGAGGGCGCGGTGGAAGATCTGGCCGAGACGGCCGTCCCGAGCCCAGTCCGCAACAAGCCGCGGCCGACGACCGGTGACCCGGGCATCGTGGTCAAGGACGTGTCCGACGTCTGGGTGAAGCTGGCCCGCTGCTGCACGCCGGTGCCAGGCGATGACGTCGTGGGCTTCGTGACCCGCGGGCGGGGTGTGTCGGTGCATCGACCGGACTGCGTCAACGCAGCTCCGCTGCTCGCTGACACCGAGCGGGTCGTGGAGGTCGAGTGGGCGCCGACCGCCGGCTCGATGTTCCTGGTCGCGATCCAGTGCGAGGCGCTGGACCGCACCCGGCTGCTGTCGGACGTCACCCGGATGCTGTCCGACGCGCACGTCAACATCCTGTCGGCCTCGGTCACCACCACCCGGGACCGGGTCGCGGTCTCCCGCTTCACCTTCGAGATGGCCGATCCCAAGCACCTCGGGCACCTGCTGGCCCAGGTCCGCAACGTCGAGGGCGTCTACGACGCCTACCGCGTGACCAGCTAGCCGCGCTGGGGCCAGCCGCTGTGCGGCCCGCCCCAGCGCCGGACCAGCTAACTGGCCTTGGGGGCGACCCGCAGCGTCTCGATCTGGACGGGCAGGTTGGGCTTGCCGTCGCCGGCGCCGTTGGAGTCGTCCGACCCGGCCTTGGCGACCTTGTCCAGGATGTCCAGGCCCTCGGTGATGGTCCCGAACGGCGTGTAGTTGGGCGGCAGGCTGGAGCTGTCGGCGTAGACCAGGAAGAACTGGCTGCCGTTGGTGCCCGGGCCGGCGTTGGCCATCGCGACGGTGCCGCGGGGGTAGGTGGCGCCCTTGAGGTTCTCGTCGGCGAACTGGTAGCCGGGGCCGCCGCCGCCGGTGCCGGACGGGTCGCCGCACTGCAGGACGCTGATGCCCTGGGTGGTGAGCCGGTGGCACGGAGTGTCGTCGAAGTAGGTGAAGTGCGCGAGCGACCGCAGGCTGTTGGTTGTGCACGGCGCCGCCGAGCTCGGCATGTCGAACACGATGTCGCCGCGGTTGGTGGCGATCGTGACGGTGAACGCCTGCTCGGTCTCCACCCCGGTCATCGGGGGCAGCTCGACCTTCTTGGCGGCCGGCTCGCTGGTGGGCTCGTAGGTGCAGGTGCCGGGAGCACTGGAGGCGGGCGAGGCGGCAGCAGACGGCTTGTCGGACGCTCCTGCGGCCGGCTCGATCGAGGGGACGGCCGACGGGGCGGCGGGATCGGCGGCCGTGGCGACGACGTCGGTGTTGTCGCCGCCTCGCGTGGCCACGCCGAGGCCGATGGCGGCGATTGCGACGACGGCCACGGCCGCGACGCTGGCGATAACGAGGTTGCGCTGCTTGGCGCGCTGGGAGGCAGCTGTCCTTCGGGCCGCCTGACGCTCGGCCCGCTGTCGGGCAAGCTCCTTCTCGCGCTTGCTGCTCGCCACGCCGGTCCTTTCGTAGGGGTACGCCGGGTCCACCCCGCGCTCGGGCGTGAGTCTAGGGAATGCGCTGCGGCGGCGTACGGGTGCGCCGGTAGGGTTCGGTCACCGTTCGGCACCGATTCGTCGGCCGATCATCTCGACCGAGAGGACGTCTGTGCTCGTCCGCGGGTTCCCAGCCCAGGCTTTTGACACCAACTGCTACGTCGTCGCCCCCGGCCAGGGGGAGCAGTGCGTCGTGGTCGACCCCGGCATCGGGGTGGAGCAGCAGCTCGATGACCTGCTGCGTGAGCACCGGCTGCAGCCGGTGGCCGTGCTGCTGACCCACGGCCACCTGGACCACCCCTTCTCCGTCACGCCTGTCTGCGGCGCCAAGGGCATCCCGGCCTGGATCCACCCGGACGACCGCGACCAGCTCGCCGACCCCGCGAAGTACCTCTCGCCGCAGGCGGGCGCGATCTTCGGCGGCCGGCTGGAGTGGACCGAGCCCGGGGACGTCCGCCTGCTGGACCCTTCCGTCCCGCTGGAGCTGGCCGGCATGCGGATCTCGGTCGACCTCGCTCCCGGTCACACGCCCGGCTCGGTGGTCTTCCGGCTGCCCGGCGACGCCGAGGACGGCGAGTCCGCGGCCCCGCTGCTGCTGTCCGGCGATGTGCTGTTCGCCGGTTCGGTCGGGCGCTGCGATCTGCCCGGCGGTAGCTGGGAGGCCATGCAGACCTCGCTGCGCGAGGTCATCCTGCCGATGGCCGACGAGACCGTCGTGCTGCCGGGCCACGGCCCGTCCACCACGATCGGCCGCGAGCGCGCCGGCAACCCCTACCTGCAGGACCTCCCGCCCCGGCCCGCCTCCCGGGGGTTGTGAGTGCCGGCACCGAAGGGGACGTACGACGTCGTCCCCGGCGCCGAGTTCGGCGGGGCGCTCCAGGTCCGCGAGGTGCTGCTCGCGCCCTCTCGCCTGGCCGGCTACGCCTACGCCGAGGCGCCCGTCTTCGAGGCGACCGAGCTGTTCGCCCGCGGGGTGGGGGAGAGCACCGATGTCGTCAGCAAGGAGATGTTCACCTTCACCGACCGGGCCGACCGCTCCCTGACGCTGCGGCCCGAGGGGACCGTCGGGGTGCTGCGGGCCGCCCTGGACGCCGGGCTGCACAAGGGTCAGCTGCCGGTCAAGCTGCGCTACGCCGGGCCGATGTTCCGGGCCGAGCGGCCGCAGGCCGGCCGCTACCGGCAGTTCCAGCAGGTCGGGATCGAGGCCCTCGGGCTCGACGACCCGGCCCTGGACGTCGAGGTGGTCGCTCTCGGCGCGCAAGCCTTCACCGCCCTGGGCCTGTCGGGCGTACGCCTGCAACTCACCTCCCTCGGCGACGCGGCCTGCCGGCCCGCCTACCGCGAGCAGCTCACCGGCGTCCTCGACGGGCTCGAGCTCGACGCCGACACGCGGCAGCGCGCGACGCTCAACCCGCTGCGGGTGCTGGACGACAAGCGGCCCGAGGTCCAGGCGCAGCTCACTGGCGCCCCACTCATGGTCGATGCGCTGTGCCAGGCCTGCCGCGAGCACTTCGACGCCGTCCGCACCGGGCTCGACGCCCTCGGTGTGGCCTACGAGCTCGCGCCCCGGCTGGTCCGCGGCCTGGACTACTACATGCGCACCACCTTCGAGTTCGTCCACGACGGGCTCGGCGCGCAGTCGGCCGTCGGCGGCGGTGGACGCTACGACGGGCTCGCGGAGGCCATCGGCGGGCCGTCGCTGCCCGGCATCGGCTGGGCGCTCGGGGTCGAGCGCACCACCCTCGCGCTGCGGGCCGAGGGCCTGGAACCCCCTGTCGAGTCAGGGATCTCGGTCTTCGTCGTGCCGCTGGGCGCGGCCGCCAAGGCGTACGCCGTCGCGCTCGTCGGCCGCCTCCGCGACGCCGGTGTGGCCAGCGACCTCGCCTACGGCGATCGCGGGATGAAGGGCGCCATGAAGGCCGCGGACCGGTCGGGCGCGGCGTACGCCGTGGTGCTCGGCGACCGCGACCTCGAGGCCGGCGCCGCCCAGCTCAAAGACCTGCGCGAGCACGCGCAGGTGTCGGTACCGCTCGACGACGTCGTGTCGCATCTGAAGGGACTGCTGTGATCCGCACCCACGAGGCCGGAGCGCTCCGCGAGGAGCACGCCGGCCAGACCGTCACCCTGACCGGCTGGGTGGCCCGGCGGCGCGACCACGGCGGGGTCGCGTTCCTGGACCTTCGCGACGGCAGCGGCATCGCTCAGGTCGTCGTGCGTGAGAGCGAGATCGCGGGAGAGCTGCGCAACGAGTTCTGCGTACGCGTCGTCGGCGAGGTGCGTGTGCGGCCCGAGGGCAATCGCAACGACACGCTGCCGACCGGCGCGATCGAGGTGTCGGCGTCCGAGGTCGAGGTGCTCAGCGCGTCGGCGGCACTGCCGTTCCAGCTCGACGACGAGGTCATCGGCGACGAGGTCCGGCTGAAGTACCGCTATCTCGACCTGCGCAGGTCCGGTCCGGCCGCGGCCCTGAAGACCCGGTCGCTGATCACCCGCGCGATCCGCAGGGTCATGGACGAGCGCGACTTCCTCGACATCGAGACGCCGACCCTGACCCGCTCCACCCCCGAGGGTGCCCGCGACTTCCTCGTGCCCGTGCGCCTGCAGCCCGGCAGCTGGTACGCCCTGCCGCAGTCGCCGCAGCTGTTCAAGCAGCTGCTGATGGTCGCCGGCATGGAGCGCTACTACCAGATCGCCCGGTGCTACCGCGACGAGGACAGCCGCGCGGACCGGCAGCCGGAGTTCACCCAGCTCGACATCGAGATGAGTTTTCCGGACGAGGAGGACCTCTACGAGCTGTCGGAGGCGCTGTTCACCCGGATCTGGTCCGAGGTGCTCGGGGTGAGCATCCCGGCCCCCTTCCCGCGGATGACCTACGACGAGGCGATGCGGCGCTTCGGCGTCGACCGGCCCGATGTGCGCTTCGGCTGCGAGCTGGTCGACATGACGTCCTACTTCGCCGAGACGCCGTTCAGGGTCTTCCAGACTGTCCCTGGCTCCGGGGGGCACGTCGGCGCGGTCGTCATGACCGGCGGCGCGGCCACCCCGCGCAAGGGCTTCGACGCCTGGCAGGAGTGGGCCAAGCAGCGCGGTGCGCGGGGGCTGGCCTATGTGACCTTCCTGGAGGACGGCACGCTCGGCGGGCCGGTCGCGAAGAACCTCTCGGAGTCCGAGCGCGAAGGCCTGCACGAGGCTGTCGGAGCCGAGATCGGCGACGCGGCGTTCTTCGCCGCGGGTCCGCGGACCGACGCGCTCGCGCTGCTCGGGGCCGCCCGGCTGGAGATCGGCAAGCGGCTCGGGCTGCTGGACGACTCCCGCTGGGAGTTCCTCTGGGTCACCGACTTCCCGATGTTCGAACCGCTCTCCGAAGGCGGCTGGACCGCGGTGCACCACCCGTTCACCGCGCCCGCCACCTCCCACGTCGACACCTTCGACAAGGAGCCGGCCGAGGTGCCCGCGAGGGCGTACGACCTGATCCTGAACGGCTCGGAGCTCGGCGGTGGCTCGATCCGCATCCACTCCTCCGACGTGCAGCGGCGGGTCTTCGACGTCATCGGCCTGTCGCCCGAGCTCGCGCAGGAGCAGTTCGGCTTCCTGCTCGAGGCGTTCAGCTTCGGCCCGCCCCCGCACGGCGGCATCGCCTTCGGCATCGACCGGATCGCCGCGCTGGTGACCGGCTCGGAGTCGATCCGCGAGGTCATCGCCTTCCCCAAGACCGGCGGCGGCGGCGACCCGCTCACCGGCGCGCCGACGCCGATCACGGACGAGCAGCGCCTCGAGGCCGGCATCGACGGTCCGCCGGCGCCCAGCACCGCCTAACCAGGGCCTCGTCAGGGCCGACATCGGAGGATCCACAGCGTCCCCGTCCTGGGGATCCTCCGATGATCTGTCGGGCGGGCCTACCAGCGACCGCGGACCAGCAGCGGCCCGCTGGTGAAGCGGTGCTCGTCGCGAAAGCCCACGGTGTCGTACATGCGGCGAGCCACGGCGTTGTCGGCGTACATCCCGAGTGTCACCAGATCGCAGCCGGCAGCGAACATCCGCCGGGCGAGCGCGGCCGTGACGGCCAGCCCATGACCCTGCCCCCGGGCGTCGGGATGCACCGCGATCGAGGACAGGTGCCCGACGCCGGTCGAGGCACTCGTGTCGGCGGCGCAGGCGATCAGGGCACCGCGCTCCCAGACCCCGACCCAGCCGTTGACGGCCGGGTCGCCGGGCGTGGCAGAGGCGGTGGGGGAGGAGTCGGCGAGCAGCTGGCGTACGGCCGGCTCGTTGTCCAGCGTGACCACCCGGTCCTCGCCCGGCTGGCCGGCGGGTGGGGCGTCGAGCCACCGGAAGTCCCAGTCAGTGCCGTCCATCCCCACCCAGGCGGGCAGATGCGCGGGCGTACCCCTCGGCACCGTCAGCCGCTGGCGCGGGCTCAGCTGCGGCAGCAGCTCGGCCAGCAGCGCCCCGACAGCGGCCGGTGCGCCGGCGGTGGTCAGATAGCGGACCCGCTCATCGGGGTCGGTGCCCATCCACGCGACCGCCCCGGTGCCGGCCCAGCCGCGGACCATCGGGCGGCGCAGCGAGCTGCGGGTGTAGGGGTCGTGCCCGGTCGCGACGAGCACCTCCGCCGCGCTGGCGAGAGGGGTCAGCTGCACCGGGACAGGCTAGCCAGGACCGTCCTGTCAATCCGAGCCGCCTGGCGGCAGGGATGTCGGCCGAGGTGTCGAACACTTGTGACGTGCGCCGCCTCTCGCTGACCCTGTCCGCCGCCGCGTTGGGCGTTCTCGCCTGCGTCGCCAGCCTGCCTGCGGGGGCGGATCCGGTGCTGCCGCCGCTGCCCCCGCCGCTCGGTCCGAGCCCCACCCCGAGCCCGAGCAAGAGCCCGGCGCCTAACCCGAGCAGCAGCAGCGCCCCCAAGCCGACCGCGACGGCGGCGCCCGCCGACCGGTGGGCGCTGATCGTCGGCGTCACGGCCTATCGCGGCAACGTCCAGGACACCGTCGGCGGCGCCAACGACGCCCGGCTGGTGCGCGACGTGCTGCTGCGCAGCGGCTGGCGCTCGGACCGCATCCGGATCCTCACCGACGACCAGGCCACCGGCCGCGCGATCGCCGACGGCATCAGCTGGCTGCAGGCCAACAGCAGCAGCAGGACCTTCTCGATGTTCCACTACTCCGGTCATGTGAAGCAGGCCAACGGCCGCGAGTACCTCTGGCCGGTCGACAACGCCTACCTCGCCGACAATGAGATCGCCCGGGTCCTCAAGGCCAACCGCGGGACTTCGTGGACGAGCATCAGCGGCTGCGAGGCCGGCGGCTTCGACGAGGGCTTGAGCTCCAGCCGGCACCTGTTCACCGGCTCCTCGACGGTCGAGCAGAAGTCCTACGAGGACCCCGGCACCGGCTTCAGCGTGTGGAGCGGGATGTTCTTCGACGAGGGTCTGCGTGACAAGGCCGCCGACATGGACGGCGACGGCAAGGTCAGCGTCAACGAGGCCTTCAAATACGCGGCCCCCCGCGCCGCGGCCTACACCAAGAACCAGTCCAAAGGCCGCCAGACGCCGGTCCTGCGCGGCGGCAACGGCTCGCTCAACCTGGCCGCGCCCCGGATCTGAGAGCCCGCCTAGGCTCGAGGGCGTGGACAGCCTGTTCGACGAATGCCCCGACGACAAGGGACAGCAGCAGGCGGCCGACCGGGTGGCGCCGCTGGCCGTCCGCATGCGGCCCGGCACGCTCGACGAGGTGGTCGGCCAGACCCATCTGCTGGGCCACGGCGCCCCGCTGCGCCGGCTGGTCGAGGGGGACGCCCCGCTCAGCGTGATCCTGTGGGGCCCGCCGGGCACCGGCAAGACCACCCTGGCCATGGTCATCGCCAAGAGCACCCGCCGGCGCTTCCGTGAGCTGTCGGCCGTCACCGCCGGCGTCAAGGACGTCCGGCAGGTCGTCGAGGAGGCCAAGCGGGCTCTCGGCGAGACCGGCGCGCAGACGGTGCTGTTCGTCGACGAGGTGCACCGCTTCTCCAAGACCCAGCAGGACGCGCTGCTGCCCAGCGTGGAGAACCGCTGGGTGACCCTGGTCGCCGCGACCACCGAGAACCCGTTCTTCAGCGTCATCTCCCCGCTGCTGAGCCGCTCGCTGCTGCTGACGCTCGAGCCGCTCACCGACGACCACATCCGCGCCGTCGTGGCGCGCGCGCTGGCCCATCCTCGTGGTCTCAAGGGCGAGGTGACGCTCGACGACGACGCCTTGGACCACCTCGTACGCCTGGCCGGCGGGGACGCCCGCCGCTCCCTGACGGCGCTCGAGGCCGCTGCCGGCGCCTCAGACCACGTCACGCTGGAGCTGCTGGAGCAGGCCGTCGACCGGGCGGCGGTGCGCTACGACCGGGACGGCGACCAGCACTACGACGTGATCAGCGGCTTCATCAAGAGCATCCGGGGCTCCGACGTCGACGCCTCCCTGCACTACCTGGCGCGGATGTTCGAGGCGGGGGAGGACCCGCGCTTCATCGCCCGCCGCCTGGTCGTGCACGCCAGCGAGGACATCGGCATGGCCGACCCGTCGGCGCTGCAGGTCGCGGTCGCCGCCGCGCAGGCCCTGGAGCTCATCGGGATGCCCGAGGCCCGCATCAACCTGGCTCAGGCCACCATCCACCTGGCGCTGGCTCCCAAGAGCAACGCGGTGATCGCTGCGGTCGACAGCGCGGTCGCCGACGTGCGCGCAGGGCGTACGGGGTCGGTGCCCCAGCACCTGCGTGACAGCCACTACGCCGGTGCCAAGACGATCGGTGTCGGTGGCTACCGATACCCTCACGACTTCCCGGGAAGGGTCGTGGCGCAGCAGTACGCGCCCGACCCGGTTGTGGGGCGGGAGTACTACTCGCCCAGCGACCTCGGGGTCGAGCGCGTCGCCTCGCAGCGGCTCGCGGGTCTGCGTGAAGTCCTGCGCGGGGACCGCGGGGTGGTGCCCGAGGACGCCGCGACCGGCTTTCGACCGAGGTGCAACCCTGCACCGCCGACCGACGACGAGCTTCAACGACACGAAGGGCACTGACCGTGCTGACAGGTGGACAGGTCGCAGGACTGATCGTGGCAGTGGCCTTCGTGGTCCTCGTGCTCTTCCTCGGCCTTGTGCTGATCAAGCTCGGCAAGGTGCTGGAGGAGACCCAGAAGCTGGTCTCCGGCATCACCGACAAGACCGTGCCGCTGCTGGGTGAGGTCACGACCTCGGTCACCCACGTCAACCAGGAGCTGGTCCGGGTCGACGCGATCACCGCCAACGTGCAGTCGATCAGCGGCAACGTCAGCGCCCTGACCAGCCTGTTCGCCGCGACCCTCGGCAGCCCGGTCATCAAGGTCGCCGCCTTCTCCTACGGCGTCCGCAACGTCGCGAGCAAGCGGCACGAGAAGGACGTCAACAAGCGCGTCCGCGGGGAGCTCAAGGCGTCCAAGAAGGCCCGCCGATGAGCCGCCGGCTGGTCTACATCGCCTTCGGCGCCGCCGCAGGAATCCTGGTGGTGCAGCGGGCGACCAAGGCCGCCAAGCGCTTCACCCCGGCTGGCGTGCAGTCCTCGCTGGCCGGCTCGTTCGGCGGGCTGACCGAGGCGATCCGGGAGTTCTCGGCCGACCTGCGCGAGATCATGGCTGAGCGCGAGGACGAGCTGAGGGTCACCCTCGGCCTGGACGGCAGCCACGACGTCGTCGACGCACCCGGTCACACCGGCGGGTTGGAGCCGGAGATCAGATGAGGTCCGACGAGATCCGCCGCCGGTTCCTCGGGCACTTCGAGGCCCGCGGCCACACCGTCGTCCCCTCTGCCAGCCTGATCGCCGACGACCCCACCCTGCTGCTGGTCAACGCCGGGATGGTGCCGTTCAAGCCGTTCTTCCTCGGCGAGTCCGAGCCGCCGTACGCCCGCGCCACCAGCGTGCAGAAGTGCGTGCGCACCCTGGACATTGAGGAGGTCGGCAAGACCACCCGGCACGGATCGTTCTTCCAGATGGCCGGCAACTTCAGCTTCGGCGACTACTTCAAGTCCGGCGCCATCGAGGCCGCCTGGGACCTGGTGACCAAGAGCCAGGACGACGGCGGCTACGGCCTGGAGGCCGACCGGATCTGGCCGACGGTCTACCTCGACGACGACGAGGCCTACCAGCTGTGGCGCGGCGTCGGCGTCCCCGACGCGCGCATCCAGCGCCTGGGCAAGAGCGAGAACTACTGGTCGATGGGCGTGCCCGGCCCGTGCGGCCCGTGCTCGGAGCTGAACTACGACCGCGGTCCGGCGTACGGCGCCGAAGGTGGTCCCGCCGTCAACGGCGAGCGCTACCTGGAGATCTGGAACCTCGTCTTCATGCAGTTCGAGCGCGGTGAGGGCACGGGCAAGGACGACTACCCGATCCTGGGTGAGCTGCCCAAGCAGAACATCGACACCGGCATGGGCCTGGAGCGCATGGCGACGCTGCTGCAGGGCGTCGACAACCTCTACGAGATCGACACCTCCCGGATGATCCTGGACCGCGCGTCCAGCCTCACCGGCGCGCGCTACGGCGCCGACGCGCAGGCCGACGTACGCCTGCGGGTGGTGGCCGACCACGCCCGCACCGCCGCGATGCTCATCGGCGACGGCGTACGCCCGGCGAATGAGAAGGCCGGTTACGTCCTGCGCCGGATCCTGCGCCGTACGGTCCGCTCGATGCGCCTGCTCGGCGCCGGGCAGGAGGTCGTCGGCGAGCTGATGACCACGGCCATCGAGGCGATGGGCCCGCAGTACCCCGATCTGGTGTCGGGCGCGACCCGCATCACCGACATCGCCGTCGCCGAGGAGCGGGCCTTCCTGGAGACCCTCGCCAAGGGCGCGACCGTCTTCGACAACGCCGTGCCCGAGGCCCGCGCGACCGGCGTGCTGTCCGGTGCGGCGGCGTTCTCGCTGCACGACACCTACGGCTTCCCGATCGACCTGACCCTGGAGATGGCCGCCGAGCAGGGCCTCACCGTCGACGAGGGCGGCTTCCGCGAGCTCATGGCCCAGCAGCGGGCGCTGGGCAAGAAGGACTCGCAGGCCAAGAAGTCCGGGGGAGTGGACACTTCGGCCTACCGGGCGCTGCTGGACGCGACTGGGGCGACGGAGTTCACCGGCTACGCCGAGACCAGCTCCGAAGCGGTGCTGCGCGGGCTGCTGCGCGACGGCGCGGTCGTGGCGTCGGCCTCCGAGGGCGACGCGGTCGACGTCGTGCTGGACCGCTCGCCGTTCTACGCCGAGGGCGGCGGGCAGCTCGCTGACGGCGGCCTGCTGCGCCTGTCCGACGGCACCTTGCTCGAGGTCAGCGACGTGCAGAAGGCGCTGCCCGACCTGACCGTGCACCGCGCCCGCGTCGTGTCCGGCGAGGCCCGGCTCGGTGCGGCCGTGCTGGCCGAGGTCGACGTCGAGCGCCGCCGGGCGGTCTCGCGCGCTCACACCGCGACCCACCTGGTGCACAAGGCCCTGCGGGCGGCCCTGGGCGAGCAGGCCACCCAGGCCGGCTCGCTCAACGCGCCGGGCCGGTTCCGCTTCGACTTCGCCGCGCCCTCGGCGGTGCCCGCCTCGGTGCTGGCCGACGTCGAGCAGGAGATCAACGAGATTGCGCTGGCTGACCTGGAGGTGCGCGCCTTCGTCACCACCCAGGACGAGGCCCGCCGCATCGGGGCGATGGCGCTGTTCGGCGAGAAGTACGGCGACGCCGTGCGCGTCGTCGAGGTCGGCGACTACGCCCGCGAGCTGTGCGGCGGCACGCACGCCGCCCGCTCCGGCCAGCTCGGGATCATCTCGCTGCTGTCCGAGGCCTCGATCGGCTCGGGCGTACGCCGCGTCGAGGGCCTGGTGGGCCTGGACGCCTACACCTACCTGGCGCGTGAGCAGGTCCTGCTGTCCCAGCTCGCGACCACGCTCAAGGTCCCGTCGGCGGAGGTCCCGGACCGGGTCGCTGCGACGCTGGCCCGGCTGCGTGAGGTGGAGAAGGAGCTCGCGGGCCTGCGAGCCGGGGCTGTCCTGCAGCAGGCCGGCGCCTTTGCGGCGGCGGCCGTCGACGTCAACGGCGTGGCGTACGCCGGGATCGAGGCTCCCGCCGGCACCGCCGGCGACCTCGTCCGCCAGCTCGCGCTCGACGTCCGCGGGCGCCTGTCCGGTCCGGCGGTCGTGCTGGTCGCGGCCGGCGGTGACCGGGTCACCCTGGTGGCGGCGGTCAACGAGGCCGGCCGCGCGCAGGGGTTGTCAGCCAACACCGTGCTGCGCGAGGCCGCTCCTGCGGTCGGCGGCAAGGGCGGCGGCAAGGACGACGTCGCCCAGGGCGGCGGCACCGACGCCAGCGGCATCGCCGAGGCCCTGCGCCTCGGCCGCGAGGTCCTGCTCCGCGCATGAGCGTCGCGCCGGGGGTCGTGCTGGCGGTCGACGTCGGCACCGTCCGGGTGGGGGTCGCTGCCAGCGACCCGCACCGCATCCTGGCCTCGCCGGTCGAGACCGTGCGGGCACCCGGCCACACCCGGGTTGCCAAGCTGGTCGCCGAACGAGACGCCGTCCTGGTCGTCGTGGGCCTGCCGACCTCGATGTCGGGTGCCAGCCGCAGCGCCTCGGCTGACATGGCCCGCGACTGGGCGGCGGTGCTCATCCCGCTGGTCGCCCCCGTCGAGGTGCGGCTGGTCGACGAGCGCCTCACCACCGTCAGCGCCACCGCCGCGCTGCGCGCCTCGGGCCGCAGCGCCAAGCAGAGCCGATCCGTGATCGACCAGGCTGCGGCCGTCGCGCTGCTGCAGGGCGTGCTTGACACGCGCTGAGGCCCGGTTCTCGTAGAGTCGGGCGGGTGACCGACCTGATGGACCTTCACGAGGATCAGCCCCGTCCTCGCCGCCGCGGCAGGCGCCGGGGTGGGCGGCTGGTCGCGGTGCTGTTCGTGCTGCTGCTGACCGCCGGACTCGCCGTCGGTGCCGCCACCGCCGTCCGCAAGGTCTTCAACGGGTCCTCGGCGGCTGACTACAAAGGTGTCGGCACCGGCGAGGTGACCGTGCAGATCATGCGCGGAGACACCGCCGGCGATGTCGCCACAGCCTTGGCGAAGGCCGATGTGGTCGCGAGCCGGCAGTCGTTCTTCCAGGTCGCCGCCGGCGACCCCCGCGCCACCTCCCTGCAGCCGGGCTTCTACCGCGTCCGGCTCAAGATGTCGGCCATCCAGGCCTTCGACCTGCTGCTGGACCCGGCGGCCCGGATCGTCGGACGGGTCACGGTGCCCGAGGGCCTGACCGTCCCGCAGACGCTGCAGGTGCTGTCGACGGGCGCCAAGATCCCGCTGGCCGAGCTGCAGGCGGCCGCCAAGGACATCACGTCGCTGGGCCTGCCGGCGTACGCCAAGGGCCGGCTCGAGGGGTTCCTGTTCCCCGCGACCTACGACATCGAGCCCGGCACGACGGCCACCCAGGTGCTCGTCTCGCTGGTCGACCGCTTCAAGCAGGCGGCCGAGACCGTCGACCTCGAGGCCCGGGCCAAGGCGCTCGGCCGCTCACCGCACGACGTCGTGGTGGTCGCGAGCCTGATCGAGCGTGAGGTGCGCTTCGACGACGAGTACGGCCAGGTCGCCCGGGTCGTCTACAACCGGCTGGACCAGCGGATCCCGCTGGGCATCGACGCCGCAGTCGCCTTCGGGGTCGGCAAGGCGCCCGGCGCGCCGTTGACAGCGTCCGACCTCGCCACCGACACGCCGTACGAGAACCGGCGCCAGCTCGGACTGCCGCCCACCCCGATCGCGTCGCCGGGCGAGGCGACCCTGGAGGGCGCGCTCAACCCGGTGCCCGGCGACATCCTCTACTACGTGCTGGCGACCAAGGAGGGACGGACCCTGTTCACCGCCGACTACCAGGAGTTCCTGCGCCAGCGCGACAAGTCCCGCGCCGAGGGCGTCTTCTGAGGGCCGCCGTTCTCGGGCGGCCGATCGCGCACTCCCTGTCGCCCCGGCTGCACCGCGCGGCGTACGCCGAGCTCGGTCTGGACTGGACCTACGACGCGGTCGAGGTCGATGCCGCCGGGCTGCCTGGCTTCCTGGCCGACTGCGGTCCCGAGTGGGCCGGCCTGTCGTTGACGATGCCGCTCAAGCAGGCCGTGCTGCCGCTGCTCGATGCGTGCTCGGACCTGGTCCGCGACGTGGCGGCCGCCAACACGGTCGTGCTCCGGGATGGCCTGCGCCATGGCCACAACACCGACGTCCACGGCGTCGTCGCGGCGCTGGCCGAGCACGGGGTCACCACCGCGCGCCGGGCGGTGGTG